>DATJDF010000237.1:0-9038 GCA_035497555.1 Arachidicoccus sp.
TGGTGCCAAAGAAACCGCCCCCATTGGTCCCTAAATGCTTGATGGGCACAAAGGCCGCCACAGGTCCAGTGGAAACCGCCACTGTATCTCCCTGCAGTGTTGTCATTTCCTGCTTTCCTTGCATCGTCATGGGCATACCACTCATCATAAAAAAAACACCTAGAACCAAACAAATAGGGACTAGAATTCTTGTGCAGGACCTGAGATAATCATTGAAGAAATTTCCTAATGTCTTATGCGTTCCTTTGCGTAAGGCCCTGAATACAATAACAGCTGCTGCCATCCCGGTTGCAGCAGTTGTAAACTGCAGAAACATCAAATAGAGTTGTCCTAAATAACTGACACCCGTTTCCCCTGAATAATGCTGCAAGTTACAGTTGACCAAAAATGAAATGGTCGTATTAAAAGCAAGGTGTGCACTTTGACTTGGATTATGATCCGGGTTTAGTGGTAGCCAGCCCATATTCATAAAAAGTAACATCCCCAATAAAAACCAGATCAGATTAATAATAAGTAATGCAACCAAATTTTTCTGCCAGCTCCAACCTTCATTAGGGTCGATGCCGCTCCATTTAAAAATAACTCCTTCTAGAGGATTAAAAAATGGATCCAATAAAGTGTGCTCTCCTGCATAAACCTTTGCCATGTATTTCCCTAAAGGGACGGCCAGTAATAGCGTGATAAGGAACATGGCGATTATGCCTAAGGTTTCTGTATTCATTCTAGATTAATTATTTTTTTAATTTTTAAAGCGCAACAAAATCAAGTTTCGCCCTGTTGCACATCAGTATAAAATCACCATACTGCGAAGCGTTGAAATCAGAATTTCTCCGGCTTCAGTAGCACGTAGATCATATAGATGAAAACAACTATTGCTATAATAAAAAGAAATACCATAGTTATATATTTTCAAAAAAATTGATGGATTTATAGAAAAGCCCGAAGCAGGCTATACCTGCAAGGATTAGAATCATAGCTAGTGTTGTCATTGGAATTTCGATTGTTTAGCGTGAAAGAACATTTGTATAAACGGAGCCTTGTTATCTATCCTTTTTACGGATACAGAATTCCTCATGCCATCTTTTGACTCTTTAGCTGTCCAGCCAAAAGCTGATAAACAATAAGCAGCCCCTCGCCAGCATTTCAGATGAACAGAAAAGTCCGCATCCGACAGTTTACATTTCGAGTAGTGGTAACCTAATACCAGCACTTTACCTAAATACATATTTTGATTGTTTAGTTGAACTGCTTAAGACCAACGGCGTTCCATAAATACCAAGGCTTATCTAGCATGCTCATAAACAGTCACTTACAACAACTCACTATAATACAGTCCATAAAAAAACCTATCAAAATGATAGGTTCATTATCAAAATAATCATGTTCTAAATGTGCGGAGGTATTTACGGGCGATCGATTAAGTTGATTTTACTTAAACTTAAATTCTTCCATTTTACGATAGAGTGTAGCAATACCAATTCCCATTAGACGGGCAGCTTCAGCTTTATTGCCTTTGGTGTAGTTTAATACTTTCTGAATATGTAGTTTCTCAACACCAGCCATTGAAAAGGCAGAGATGGAATCATCTATAGTAGAATGTACACTACGGAGTTCATATGGAAGGCTTTCTATATCTAATAATAATGCATCGTTCAAAATAACACTCCGCTCAATAATATTTTTAAGTTCACGGATATTTCCTCTCCAGGAATATTTTTGTAATGCGAGAAGATAATCCGCGCTAATACCCTCTATCTTTTTGTCCATTTTCAGCGCAAATTCCTTGGCAAATTCAATAGCCATTGGCCCTATATCTGCCACCCGATCTCTTAGAGAAGGCAGGCTGATCTGGAAAACAGAAAGCCGGTAAAACAAATCACTTCGAAAATGTTCTTTTTCAATTTCCTTTTCCAAGTCCCGGTTTGTCGCTGCAATTATTCGTACATCCACTTTTGTCGATGCAGTAGCGCCCACTTTCAGAAATTCACCATTTTCGAGGACTCGAAGGAGTTTTGCCTGTAATTCAGGTAGCATTTCTCCGATTTCATCCAAAAAGATCGTACCGGTATGCGCTTCCTCAAACAGCCCCTTTTTATCTTTAACGGCCCCAGTAAATGCCCCGGTCAGGTGCCCGAACAATTCACTTTCTAATAATTCTTTCCCAAAGGCGGCGCAATTGATCGCAACAAAAGGTTTACTCCCTCTTTTGCTCGCCTGATGGATCGCCTGTGCAAAGACCTCCTTCCCGGTGCCGGTCTCACCCAAAAGCAAAACAGAGGTATCTGTCATTGCCACTTTCTTAGCAAGTTCAATAGCAGCAATTATCCCTTTAGATTTCCCAATGATTGAGTCAAATGAATATCTTTTACCGACGCGTTTTTCCAGTTGATGGACCCGCTTTGCCAACAACACTTTATCCATTGCTTTGCTAAGCAGTGGAATAATTTTATTATTATCGTCTCCTTTTACAAGATAATCGAATGCCCCGTTTTTAATAGCGAGCACGCCATCGGCAATATTGCCATATGCAGTTAGTAAGATAACCTCAGAGAAAGGTTGCTGATCTTTGATTTCTTTAACAAAATCAACCCCATTTCCGTCAGGGAGTTTCACATCACAGATGATTACATCAAACTCTGATTGGGACAGCTTTTTCTGCGCAGCTTTTAAATTATCCACCTCAGTAACCTCATATCCTTCCAATCTAGTGATTCTGGCCATGAGCTGGCGAAGCTTCTCTTCATCATCGATGATTAATATTCGTCTCAACTTCTGCTTGATTAATGAAGCACAAAATTAGCAATAAATAATAACGTCAAAAATTAAACTTGCCAAAGCCATCCACCACGGCTTAAAGTGCGAATCAAGGGCTTCGTTCAATACAACAATAATACTTTCTATTTTACCCCTTCTCAATCACTGTCATTTGAAATTCTATAGTGTCCGGAGGACCATTTGCCTCCTGGTCTGCCATTTTTGCGTAATCTCCTCTTTCTCTCTGATGAGCATAATAGAAAAATCGAAGTCGTTAAAAAAAAGAAAATAATCCATTATTTTATCAGTCCACCCTAAGCATAATTGTGGCATCTGGCAATCCAGCTGAACTGACTTTTAACCTGATATCGCCTTTACTACGTGCACTCTTAATAATAGCCAGCGCCCTACCTTTCCATACTTTGCGCGTATCACTTACATACGGATCTGTATCCTTAAGATCCGCATTATCCACACCGGCAATTACGCCCGGACCGGCTATTTTAAAAAACAGCCTATTTTCGGCGTTTGGTAATATATTGCCGTCTTTATCGATAATTTCAGCAGAAACGTAAGATAGATCCTGACCATTAGCCTGAAGTTGTTTTCGGTCGGCTATAAGTCTTATTTCTGCCGCTTTGCCAGCAGTTTTTAATAAAACGGGGGCAACTTCCCTTCCCTCAACTACACCAACAGCCCTGAGTTCACCTGGAGCATACGGTATGGTAAAAGTGGCTTTAAATTGTTCATTTTCTGTAGTGGCTTTCTCTGCGATCAATTTTTTATTCAGATATAATCTGACGCTGGGGAACTTTGAATAGACTTCAACCTGCAAATCTTTGCCCTCAAATCCGGGCCAGGTCCAACTTTCCCAGGTTGGCCATACCGACCAAAGTGTTTCTTTGATTTCCCGTGGCTGCGGGTTCGGTTCACGGACAGCCATATAGATCTTTTCGTCATTATTATAAAGCATACTCCTATAATGGGAAATCGGCTTTCTCCAACCCGTTAAATCAATATCTCCGCAGTAGGCGCCATGCCAGGGGTACATATCCCTTTCATAATGCTCGCCTGACACATCCCCCGAATAATACCAGCGGCCAATCCCGGATTCACCCAGATAATCCATTGCGGTCCAGACAAAATCACCGATAATATAATTATTCGCCTGTACGAGCTTCCAATTAGCGAAAGCATCTCTTGGATAGGACTCCGTTTGAACAATAATCCTTGAAGGAACTCTCTGGTGGTCAGAAACAGCCCGGTGCAACTGGTAATTATAACCGGCAACATCAAACACAGCCATTAAGGGATCGAATATCTCCCATTCTTTATCCCAGGTCGTCATAGCAGAGGTCACTGGACGACTTGAATCTATTTTCTTGATTGCATTTGTTAGCATCTTCGCAGTTTCCACTGCCTGAGGTTCCTTTCTTTCGATGATTTCATTGCCAGTACTCCACATAACGATCGAAGGATGGTTCCGGTCACGCATTACCATAGCCTCTATATCCCTCTTTGCCCACTTGTCAAAATATAAAGCGTAGTCATATTTCTTTTTCGCCGTTCTCCATCCGTCAAATGCTTCGTCGATAACGAATATACCCAGCCGGTCACAGGCATTCAGAAAAGCGGGTGAAGGCGGATTATGCGATGTACGAACCGCATTAAAACCAGCTGATTTTAAGCATTGCACCTTCCTTACTTCTGCCCGGTCATAAGCAGCAGCGCCCAACGCCCCATTATCATGGTGCACACAGCCCCCAAACAGTTTTATGGACTGGCCATTGAGTCTAAAACCGTTTTTAGCCGTATATTCCAGACTGCGAATTCCAAATTGCGTTGTAAGTTCATCTACCGTTTGGTTATCTTTTGCAATCTGTGTTTTAGCATTATAGAGATGCGGAGATGAAGGCGACCATAACTCTGGTTTAGTAATAGTTATTACCTGGCTGACCTCTTTTTCACTATTGGCTGCCAGATCAACTTTCACCTGCCCATTCCCTGCCAATTTTTTGCCCGGTCCCAATAATGCTGTGCTCAGGAGGATCTGGTGAGCGGTATTCGTTTCATTTTTAACGGTTGTTACGACCTGAACAGATGCTGCTCCTGAGGCCAATTCAGTAGTAGTAATACCGACTCCCCTTTTAGCTATATGGATGTCACCAGTCGCCTCCAACCAGACATGTCGATAAATACCGGAACCTGTATACCATCTGGAGTTTTTCTGTTGGGCATTATCAACCCTCACAGCGATGACGTTATCTTTATTAAAATTCAGATACGGGGTAAGGTCGTAATAAAAGGAAGTGTAGCCGTAAGGATAAACGCCAAGCGATCTTCCATTAATGAACACCTCAGCATTCATATAAACACCTTCGAAATAAATAGAAATCAGTTTCCCTTTCCAGATCTCAGGAATCCGGAATGTTTTTCGGTACCAGCCGATACCTGCTGGCAAATATCCTCCCTCTGTACCCATTGGATTTTTAGCATCAAATGTTCCTTCTATACTCCAATCATGAGGAAGATCGATATTGCGCCAGGTTTTGTCGTTAAAATCAATACCTGCGGCCTTCGATTTAACCTGATCTCCTAATTGAAACCGCCAGTTATAATCAAAAAGCATTCTCCTATTTGTTATTGACGCGTCTGACTGCGCGCTTCCTTTAAAATTACCTATGGCAAATAGCAATACTGTTGCCCATATGCTGAAGTATCTCATCATAATGCTTTTTTTAATCTATTAATATCAAGCCATCTAAATGCGAAGTACGAATCTTTCTTTTACAAATATATTGTTTTGAAATTATAATTGTAAAAAAAACAAAAATTCAATAGTCGGAATTCTCACCTCCCTAGCAGGCAACCAATCGTCAAAAAAAGCCAATAGAATGGACTTATAAGTCATTCAAATGACCAGGGCCTGAATCAGGAGCTTCAAAGGAGGATTTCAATCCAAATAGCCAAAATCCACCGAATCTTTCTATTTTTACGGTAATGACCCAGGCATGCATTTTATTTATAATATTAATTAATGCCCGTCTCTGAAACAAAAAGAAGTCTAATGAAAATTTTACATACCGCCGATTGGCATATAGGGCAGCTTTTTCATGAATATGACCGTAGTTATGAACACGGACAATTCCTGAACTGGCTGGTAGAAACACTAACAGAAAATGCAGTAGATGTATTACTTATTAGCGGAGATGTCTATGACATCTCCAACCCTTCGGCTAATTCAGTCAGACTTTTTTATACCTTCCTGAACCAGGCAACTTTTAGAAACCCAGCCTTACAAATCATTATTACCGCAGGTAATCATGATTCACCCTCCAGGCTCGAATCTCCTAAACCCTTACTGGAATCCTCCAATATCCATATTATCGGTCTGGTTCAAAAAGACGAGAATGGATTGATAGATTACGGAAAACTATTAGTACCACTAAAAAACAAAGAAGGTAATACAGCCGCCTGGTGCCTGGCAGTGCCATTTCTGCGCATGGGTGATTATCCTTCACCTTCCGATAACAAAAAGGAAAAACCTTATAAATACTCAGATGGTGTGGCAGCCCTTTACCGTGAAGCCTATCAACATGCACTAACTGTGAAACCGCCAGACTTACCCATAATTGCGCTTGGCCATCTTCATGCCCAGCATGCAGAAATCACAGATTTAGATAATACAGAAAGACAGATAATGGGAGGCGTTGAATGTATTTCTACGGCTGCCTTTCATAAAGACATTCGCTATGTAGCCTTAGGCCATATCCACAAGGCACAGAAACTGGGTGGTAAAAATAATATTCGATATGCAGGCAGTCCCCTGCCGCTTTCTTTTTCGGAAATTAATTATAAGCATCAGGTCGTACTTTTTGAACTTGGGACCGATGATATCACAGCTCTTGAAGTGTTAGAAGTTCCTGTTTCAGTATCCTTACAACGGTTACCCAAAAAACATGGACCGTTAAATGAAGTTCTACCGCTACTGGAAGCGCTACCGGAGGCCGGAGAAGATACTGACGGTGGAGTGGCCCCTTATTTAGAAGTACGGATACTTCTTGAGTCTCCACAGCCTGCATTGAGGCACAAGATCGAGATGGCAATTCAGGGTAAATTTGTTCGATTGGCAAAGATCGATGTCAAATATCCGAGTGGCGGTAATTCAGATGCGGATGCTGACAACGAGTCGACGACGGAAGAACAACTAAATGCTTTACAACCAGAAACGGTGTTTAACAAACATTATTTCGATACTTTCAAATCGGATGTGCCTGAAGAAATTCAAAATATATTCAACCAGGCCATACAGGAAGTTGCACAAAATCAACAATAATGAAGATTCTCAATATAGGCATACGGAACCTTGCTTCTCTTGAAGGCGACAACAGGATTGATTTTACTGAAGAACCGCTGCGCTCCGCAGGTATCTATGCAATTACCGGCCCCACCGGGGCCGGTAAATCTACCATTCTGGACGCACTATGTCTGGCACTATTTGGCAGGACACCCCGCTATATGCAGGCCAAAGAAATGGGTGTCGAAATCGAGGATGTGCAGGGTTCCAAGATTAACCAGGGAGATCCAAGAGGTATTCTCAGGGACGGCACGGGCGAAGGTGCTGCCTCTGTCTCCTTTATCGGCATAGACAATATTGAGTACGAGGCTACCTGGAGCGTCCGAAGGGCTAAATCAAAACCAGATGGCAACCTGCAGGGTTATACCCACACCTTGAGAGACCTTACGCATCAAAAGGATATGCCCGGCACGAGAACTGAATTACAAAAGGAAATAGAACGGTTGATTGGCCTGAATTTCGAACAATTTACCCGCTCTGTCCTGTTAGCCCAGGGTGATTTTACCGCCTTTATGAAGGCAACTAAGGATGAAAAATCGGCACTACTGGAGAAACTGACCGGTACCCAAATATACTCCGAGATTTCTCAGACGGTTTATAATCACTGTAAATCGGAAGAAACCAAAATTAAGGAACTTCAAATCAGGCAGGGTACTATAGAAACGCTCAGCGATGAAGCCTTCTCAGATATCGAAAAGAGGTTAAAAGAAAAAGAAGCGCTCGCCACCACCGCAGAAACCACTAGAAAACAGATAGAGACAGAATTGCAGTGGCATACCTATCAAGTGACGCTGGCAGCACTGTTACAAAAGGCAACCGAAAATTACGATAAGTCTCAAACTGAATCGAAAGCAGCCAAGAGTCGTCAACAGCAGCTTCAGCGCATCGAAGCCGCACAGCCTGCCCGCAGTTGGGTAGAACAATTGCAAAACCACCAGGAGCAGTTTACTAAAAAATCCAGAGCACTTACAGATACTACTTTACTCATCGACAGACAGGATAAGATTAAGGCAGCATTAAGCCAAAACCTGATGGATGCAAAAGAGGCGTTAAATATACAGATCACCGAAGCTGAAAAGGTAAAGCCATTGCTTGTGGGCGCAAGGAAGCTGGACATTCAGTTGGAAGAAAAGCAGAAACAGGAGCAGGACAATCAGGCAGCTTTAAAAATAGTATTAGATAGAAAAGAAATGCTAGACGGGCAACACGCAAGGTTTGTCAGTAATAATGCCACCTTAGATGAAAGTGTAGTGACCATTACAAAGTGGTTGAATAGCAACAAAGACAGAGAATCCATTGCGGAAAATGAAAGCCTCATTATCTCCAAACTAGAGGATGCCCGACAATACTTAAAAGAGCTGGAAGATTCCAAATCTCAAATCACCAGCGCAGCAGGCAGTATGGAAATGGCCGATCAGGCACTGTCCGCCAACAAAAAGCAGCTGGAGGCCGAAATCTCTAACTTAAGTAACCTGGAAGCAGTACTTTTAGCCAGTGACGAAAAAATCGCTGCTATAGAAAACAAGGATCCAGAAGCGCGATTACAGGAATCCAGAGATTTGGGGCAATCCTTAATAACGGCAAAAGCATGCTGGTCTGATCTTTTATCGAAAGAAAGCCAGATGGACAAGGCGAAGGACAGCAATGCCACAACGCGAAAAGAGCTGCAAGAATTTAAACAGGCATTAACGACATCCCTGCCTCTATTCAACCACGCCAAATCACAACTTGACGCAGCCCGGGTAATGCTGGATAAAGCAAAAATAACTGCTGCTGAAAATGTAAAAATCATCAGAGCACAGCTGGGCGACAATGAGGCCTGTCCAGTATGCGGCAGTAAGGAACATCCATACAGTCACAAAGACCCCGGTGCAGAACAAATGGTGGCAAGCTTTGCCAATGAACTAAAATCTTTTGAAGAAGAATA
>DATJDF010000238.1:0-8947 GCA_035497555.1 Arachidicoccus sp.
TAAATCCCGGAGCCATCACTCTAATTAAAGCGATAACTCTCTTTCAGTATGAGCATGATCCAAACCTTCCTCTCCTGCCTTATGGCTATGATCTTCGATCATCTGACCAATAAAGATGGCGGTAAGATTGGCAAAGATATATGCCTGAATGGCCGTAACCAATAGCTCAATCAGCATAGAGAATACAGACAACCCGACAGAGATAATGGAGAAACTACCACCTATATACACATTCAGGTTGGCGAAAATAAATATCAATAAAACAAAACATGCAATAACGATATGGCCTGCCAGCATATTGGCAAAAAGACGAATCATTAGCGCAATGGGTTTGATAATCAAGGAAATAATTTCGATAGGTACTAAAATGAACTTCACCGCAGTCGGCATGCCTGGAGGATTTAATAAATGCCCCCAGAAGTGTTTCTTACTGGTGAACAGCATAACCACAAATGCAACCACAGCCAGACAGCAGGTAACTGCAATATTTCCCGTCAAATTAGCTCCACCGGGAATCAGACCCAGCATATTAGCAATCCAGATAAAGAAAAATATGGTCAGAATAAGCGGCATGAATTTATTATATTGCTTACCCAGATTCGGGATAGCAACTTCATCGCGAATAAAGACGATACAGACTTCAATTGCATTCTGTAAACCGGACGGAGCCTTTCCGGGACCATTCCTTTTGTATTTATTTGAAACTTTAATAAATACCAGTAATATCAGGATAACAGCCAGGAACATGGCTACCACATTCTTCGTCAGAGAGATATCATATAATTTCGAGCCATCGAGTGCCGCAATTTTACCTTCTGCATTTAGTTGATAACCATTATATGCGACATGTCCATGTTCAAAACGGGACGACATAAAGCTTGTCAGGCCATTTGTCGGGCTATAAATGATGACGGGCAATGGCAGGGTCGCATGAAAATCTCCCACGGAAAAGAGATGCCAATCGTGCGAATCGTTGATATGTGAAAAGATCTCTTCAGAGATATTCATTCCACCTTTGGCTTCCGTAGGTTCTGCCGCTTTTGCATGCAGCGAAAACAGGGTTAAAATAACGCTGAAAGAGAGTGCCCACAATAGTTTCAAAGATTTTGATGCCATGCCTATGCTAAATTTTCGGCAAAGATAACACGTTGCATCGATATTACGGGCGTTTCATCGCAAAATTTTTATAGGATTATACTCAGATTCACTTTTAAATTATATGAGCAAAAAACCAGCTTAATCGGTGTTTTAACATTGAAATTTAACCTCCAAATCCGGTCAAAATACTGGCAAATATGATAAAAAGTACGATCAAAGTGATGAAAACGTACATTTTGTCTCTTTCTAAGTAAAAGGCAACCAGGGAAAATACAACCCGTGCCAGCGGCGTTGCGATCAGCAGCAGGATACCCAATTCAATAATGGGTGATCCATGGATGCTCAAGGCGCCATTTAAGGTTTGCCGAAGTAATTCCAGGACGTTATTATCCTTTTCTACAAAAGACTGGCTCTGCATCTGGGTGGTCTCGCCTCCATGGTGGTACAAAAATAATATGCCGCCGATTAAGGCTACAAACAGAGAAATATATACTCCCCACCGGAGAATATTACCGATGATGATAGAAATATCCTTGTCTCGTATCCTTATAGTTTGCATAATATTAATAATTATTATAATACAACGATTGCATCCCTTTGCAATTAGACCTGGCCGGTCAATCCTTTATAGATCATATCCAGCGCTATCAAGAGGATAAAAATGGAAAAACCTACCCTAAGCTTGCCGGTATTACTTTGTAAAAGAATTTTTGACCCAAACATGGCCCCAATCAGCACACCGATAATCACTGGCATGCATAGTTCCGGGTTAATATATCCTTTTTGCAGATATATAAAAGCACCTGCAGTAGCTGTTACCCCTATCATGAAATTGCTTGTAGTTGTCGATACCTTAAAGGGTACCCGCATAATATTGTCCATTGCAATTACCTTCATAGCTCCGGCACCAATACCCAAAAGTCCTGATATAATGCCGGCAAACATCATCATAAAAAAACCACCTACTACATTTTTAACACCATAGCGAACCTCCCCGGCAGCGGTGGGATAACCACCGCTTAATTTCAGGTGTTGTCCCATTTTACTACAGACCTTTTCCGTTACTTCCTGCTTCTTTCTTAGAGAACTAACGGCCGATAAAATAAGAATCAATCCAAAAATGACCGCCACAATGGTGGTGGGTATCAATTGAGATGCCACTAACAGAGCGCCAAAAACAGCTCCAATCGTGGTAGCGATTTCTAAAAACATACCGATACGCAGGTTAGTTACACCCTCCTTCACATAGGCCGCCGCAGATCCGGAGGAAGTTGCTATTACCGCTACTAAGGCCGTGCCGATAGCATAATGGAAGTCAACCCCTAAATAGGTCAATAAAGGAATAATAATAACACCTCCTCCGAGCCCCGTTAATGATCCTAACAGGCCCGCAAAACACGCTCCGACAAAAAGAATGAGGGTGAAGGATAAAATTGTCATTATATCAGGGATTTGTCTGCAAAATTAGGCCCCAGTAGTAAACTAATTTTGCATAGAAAATTAAGTCCGCAGAAATTTTCCCATTTATTTGTCAACCCGACTTAAGATTTCTGGTCTTTTTTTCCAAAGAATAGACGATGTTTGCCAAATATATTGAGCGGATAAATTAGTATACATGGCGAAAAAAACACTTTGTTTCGATTTTGGCAATAGTCGTCTCAAATGCGGTATTATGGTAAATGGGAATTGTGAGGAGGAAAGGATACTGGAAGGCGGCGCAGAAGAAATCACCCAATTACTCAATGAAATCTCCCCCGACAGAACCGTTTTGGCTTCTGTCATTAACCATGACACGGCCATTGAAACACTTCTTCATGATTACGGTCCTTTTCTGAAAATCGGACCGGATACAAAGTTTTCTATTACAGTGCCTTCCGGACAGGCAAAGACAGTCGGAGCGGATCGCTGGGCAATGCTGGAAGCAGCAGTGCATCAATATCCTAAACAACATAATCTTATTATTGGACTTGGCTCTTGTATCACTTTTAATTTTGTCGATAAATTTAACCAGTTTCTGGGCGGCGCCATCTCCCCGGGTTTATATATGCGCCTAAAATCGCTTAATCAGTTTACGGCTGGGCTACCTTTAGTTCAACCTGACTGGAATTTCCCTTTGATAGGTTATGACACAAAAACCAATATTCTAAGCGGGGTAATTCTAGGCATGGCCAAAGAAATTGATGGAATTATTGATATGTATAAGCCTAAGTATAGTAAGTTTAACGTACTTTTAACCGGTGGGGATTTACCGTTTTTTGTCCCGCACCTTAAAAACAAGATATTTGCAGACCCCTTTTTAATTTATAAGGGTTTATATCTTATTAGTCAAGAAAATGCATAGAACAAAACAGTGGCTTCTATTATCGGTATCTGTATTCTTTTTCATGAAAGCAAATGCACAGATAAATTCTCCCTTCTCTCGATATGGTATCGGAGATGACTATGCCAATCAAAACACACGCTACCTTGGCATTGGTGGGATGACTGCAGCTTTCAGTGATCAACAGGCCCTTAATACCTCCAACCCGGCCAGTTATGGCGAAATGCGCACGATGGGTGCTCTAGGCGGTCTTGCAACCTACGATCTGGGATTCAACATAAACTCCCATTCTCTTAAAAGTATTGATCCGGCAGGCACTTATAAATCCAATAATTTCTCACCGGCTTATTTTTCTATGGGTATACCCCTGGCCAAAAAAGGTTTCGGGATGGTATTTGGCTTAAAACCCATCACCAGTATCAACTATGGGATTAAAGAACAGAATTCAGTTCCGGTAAGCGGATTCCCTGACTCCGTAAAAAATTACAATACCGTATATAGTGGTTCTGGCGGCTTAAATCAGGTCTTTGTAGGCCTCGGCAAGCGCTTCGGACACCTTTTGATAGGAGCGAATGTAGGCTACGATTTTGGGAAAAGAGACATTAAGACACAGACTGCATTTGACTCGTCGTATTCAAGTGGAGCAGATCCTTCTACCGCTGTCACACGCGGTTCCATTAAGGAAGCCCATACAGCCCTGGGCGGTTTTGTCTGGGAAGGCGGTCTCCAATATGAGATTCCGCTAACTAAAAAGGTCGATGCCGAAACTAAAATCACCACCAGTTCCAGCCTGACCATTGGTGCGACAATCGGACTCAAACAAGATATTAAAACGAAGGCGACAAATAGTTTCTACACCTATTATGCCAATGACCCGGACAATCCAATTGGTCAGGACACCATTCAAAATAGCAGTGAAGTAAAGGGCACCATTACCTTACCGATGACTTATAAGTTAGGTATAATGTATAATAATTACCAGGAAAATGTGGACCGTTGGGGTGTAGGTGCAGAATATAACAGCACCAGCTGGGGGTCAGATTATCGTGAAAACGGAATAGCTGAACCAAGTTATGCAGATAGCTGGATGCTCCGTGGTGGAGTATATTTCCGGCCTTCTCCTTTAAGAGGAAAAAATATGTTCTCCAGAGCACGCTATAGTGTTGGTTTTTATACAGGAAAAGATAAATTGACCTTTGGTAACAATGATTACAATACCCAGGCGGTAACTTTGGGAATGGGCTTTATGCTCAGGAATTTCAACCGGACTTCCCGCCAGTATAGTTTAGTCAATGCTGCATTTGAAGTTGGCCGACGCGGAGATAACAGTAATAATGTTTCTGAGAGTTTTATGAAATTCTCCCTTGGCTTCTCTCTAAGCGACTTCTGGTTTATCAAAAGAAGATATTAACCCGATGTATCATGATGGGATGGCATACAAAATATTGTTTAAGGCTAGCCTGCTTAATACTAGCAGGCTGCTTTTTTTTGACTGCCTGTGAAAATGACATCAACGAGGTTAAAGCGCTGGGTGATCACGGCTTGAACACAGAAGAGGCTACAGATGTTGAAAGTTATCTTAGTATCGGAGGGAAAGTAAAGGCGAAACTAAATGCACCCCTGATGATCAGTTCGGAAAAAGATACCACGAGTATGAGCTTCCCAAAATCACTCCATGTGGTTTTCTATGATGATTCAACCGGGTTGGCAACAAGTTACGTATTTGCTAAATACGGCATTTACTATAAAGCGCTCAATAAGGTTATGCTAAAGGATAGTGTTATTGCTTATACTATTAATGGAGATACCCTTACTACCAGTATTTTATGGTGGGACCAGAACACCCAAGAGATTTACAGTGATCAGCCCTCACTACTTAAACAGACCAATCCCTACAGCAAAATTCCAGGTCAGAATGGTTTTAGAGCAAAACAGGATTTTAGTGAATTTGTCTTTAACAATACAAACAATGGCATAATGGAGCAGGACAGTGCCATGAGCCTTTAAACCCCGTTTACTAATGAATTGGTTATCAAATCAGCACATTACGTAAAAAAATTTGATAGAACCCGCTTCAAGTTCCTGAATTGATTTAATTTAGCTTTATTAATTTTTTTTACTTAATTTCAACCTATGAGTCAACTAAGTGCATTTACCGGCATTTTGATTACGCTTATATTGATATTGTTTTTCGCTGGGATGGAAGCTGCCTTCCTGACAGCGAACAGGTTGAATATTGAACTAAAGAAAAAGCAAGGCAGCACCGAGGGACTGCTTTCCTCCCGGTTTGCTGACAATCCAACTACTTTTTTGGGTACCAGTATTTTTGGAGCACTGCTTTGCCTGGTGATTTATGGTCTCTTTTTCAACGAGTTTTTCAATCAACTCTTCTGGGCCAAAACGAGTTTCCATAATGAGAACCTGCAAATGGTATTGAATACCATATTTTCTACCATATTTGTTGTATTTTTTGGCCGTTTTTTGGCGCGTCTGTTTTTCAATCGAAATGACAAGCTATTCCATAGTCTGCTCGCATTTTTCAGCATTTTTTATAATCTGTTCAACAATATCATTAAGATCTTTATTAGTTTTTCAAACGGGATTTTAAAGTATCTGTTTAATGTGCGGCTGAAGCCTGAGAAAAAACCGTTTGGCCGGATGGCGGTGGAACATCTTTTTCAACAGGCAAAAGATTCTGAAGAGATGGTGAGCCAGGATCTGAATACTTACCTTTTTGAAAACGCGCTCACTCTGCCTAATATTAAGATCCGCCAGTGCCTGGTTCCTCGTACCGAAATTATTGGCGTCGAGCTCAAAACAGGTATAGAAGATCTACGCAACGCCTTTATCAAAAACATAATGAGTAAGTTGGTTGTATATGACAGGTCCATTGATAATATCACTGGTTATGTAACCCAACAAGGATTGTTTAAGAAGCCTGCCAGTATAGAGGAAATCCTGTTGCCCACTTTTACTGTCCCGGAAAGTATGAGCATTATTGATTTACTTACAAGGTTTTCCAAGGAGCGTAAAAGTCTGGCTTGGGTAGTGGATGAATTTGGA
Organism: Arachidicoccus sp.; assembly: GCA_035497555.1. GTDB lineage: Bacteria > Bacteroidota > Bacteroidia > Chitinophagales > Chitinophagaceae > Arachidicoccus. The sequence continues at coordinate 6,482 of DATJDF010000238.1, forward strand.
GGAACTGCCGGTATTATTACGGTTGAGAATATACTATCAGAACTTTTTGGAGAGATGCAACACGAATCTGACAAGGAGGCCTTTGTTGAACAGAAGGTCGCCGAAAATGAATTTGTCTTTTCTGGCCGCCTTGAGCTGGAATACCTGAATGAAAAATACGATTTTGAATTCCCACAGAATAACTCCGAGACTTTATCAGGTTATATAATTAAAGAGAATAAAGATATTCCGAAGCAAAAGGAACGAATTATTGTTGACAATTATGAATTTGACATCATTAGCGTAACGGACACCCGTATCGGCATGGTCAAAATGCGGATTTTACGGTAGAAATGTGCATTAGGTTATTTCTTCTCCGCCTGCTTCGCCTTGTAGAATGATAGATTTTCAGTATTTCCTCCAGTACACAAGATCGAAGTCACATTAAAATTATAATTAGTGGAAATAAGCGGGATATTCTGGTTCCATACAACAAATACCACTTCTCTGCGAATATGGATTATTACCATTTAAGGTACTCTAGCAAATTTACAACGCCCTTTAATAATTAGATTATGACTATTAAGGAATCCTCCGGCAAAGATATTAAGAAAAAAAATATCCCTAAAAATATATTCAAAATTCCTTTTGCAAGAGGCCACTTAAACTTCTAATAATCAATAAGGCGAATAATCATGCTAACTCATTTGACGCCTATTTCTTTGATTTCTTTGCGTTTTTTAAAAGATAGATTTAAATTTCCGGCTAATCTGTTCAATCGTCAGATTCTTCGCAACGATCTTTCCACTTTTGTCTATCAAAACATTCTGCGGTAAAGCAACAACTCCATACTGTTTGGCTACCTGGTTATTCCAAAAACGAAGATCAGATACCTGTGGCCAGGTCAATTTGTCTTGATCAATCGCTTCTGTCCAGTCTGTTTTACCACCTGGTTTATCAAGAGATACATTTAATATTTCCAGTCCATCCTCTTTGTATTGATCATATAGTTTTATCAGGGTCGGGTTTTGTGCCCTGCAGGGCCCGCACCAACTTGCCCAAAAATTAATCAGCACATATTTGCCCCTGAAATCAGAAAGGCTAATCGCCTTTCCATCCGGATCACTTTGTGTAAATTCCGGCGCTGAGGAACCGACGGGTGTCAACTGGGCAAAATGAATCAGGGCCTCCATTCTTCTGCCATCAGGAGATTGTCTCACTCCCTGTGGAAGCAAATTAAAAAGCTCCTGAGATTTTTTAGGTTGTTCAATAATTGCACCTGAATACTGTTGTAAGGCGAAAAATGCCAAAGGTGAACTCGGATTTTGCTGAATATAATCCCCATACACTTTTGCTTTTAATTCTGCCTGCAACTGCTCTAATGAAGTCTCTGTACGAGCAAGTGCGGCGTCGTTACCCGATTTTTTATACTCCGCTGCTTCCCCAAGTAAATGACTTACTTTGGATTCAAAAGGCTTAGCAGCCGCTCTCAATTTGTCAAATTCTAAATTGGATTTCGAACCACTGACGGTTGCATTGGAGAAAGAATCCACACTTTTGATGTCTATATCAGCGGGGTCAGCAAATAAAGTAATCATATCGCGGCTCATAGAAGGCTTCGACTTATCATTAGCTGCATATGAAGCACGTAAATCTATTCGGGTAGGTTCATTAATGACACCTTCGAACCTGTATTTATTACCGGCGACAACTGAACTGTCCAAAACGTTTTGGCCACCGGCAGCATAAGAAATATAAACTTTTGCCACACTTGGCTCAACACCCCGTACAGATCCGGTGATTTTGAATGACTGCTGGCCGAAAACCCAGAAAGGGACAGTAATTAGTACTGCCAGACTTATCTTTTTCATTGAAACTGATTTTAAATGGATATTTATAGGTTCCTGCTCAATTATATACAAAATTAAGGACTTATGGAGAATTCCTAAAAATATATGAGGTAAGATAGGCTATCTGGATCAAAGTTTATCTCAGATATTCTTTATTTTCCTAAGGAAATTCTAAAAAATCAGTCATCTTATCCTTGAAAATCATATTTGCATTGTAAATTGTAAGCCCTTTAAAAAAATGAAACCCCAATTACTCAAAATATCCAGCAATCCCGCCTTTTCATTTCAGGTTCGTCGCGATTCGGTTCCCTATTTTTTTGATAAATGGCATTACCATCCCGAAGTGGAACTGGTTTATATATTAAAAGGTAGTGGTACACAATTTATTGGTAATGACATCGGCCGGTTCGCTCAGGGCGATATGATTCTTGTTGGGGCCAGCCTCCCGCATCTCTGGCGCTGTGATGAAAAATATTACCAGGGTCAGTCAAAATTACTGGCAGAATCAGAAGTACTGCATTTTGCTCCGGAAGCACTCGGTGAAGTTTTCTGGCAAATGCCGGAAAATAAAGGGCTGCTTCAATTACTGCAAAAGGCAAAACAGGGCATCACCATACAAGGGGCTTCCCGAGACCGG
>DATJDF010000239.1:0-10493 GCA_035497555.1 Arachidicoccus sp.
CTGCTGCGGGAAATTATACGATTGAAATGGAGCAGTCCCAAGATCTTCACAAGCCAGGCGGTCATGTACATGCAGGTGGGCGTAAGGATAAAGTCGATGATGATGATCCTCATCAACATCATCATACCACCCAGGTGAATGATAAGGAAACTGGACCTGAGGCGCTGAATGATGAAGCAGGAATATATTATTGTCCCATGCATTGTGAAGGGAACAAGGTCTATCACCAACCCGGTCATTGTCCAGTTTGCGGTATGGACCTTGTAAAGCAGCCAAGTATTCAGCGTACAATAAAATATACTTGTCCAATGCATCCTGAGATTATCAAAAATGAACCAGGTGCCTGCCCGATTTGCGGCATGGACCTGGTACCGGTGAATGGGCAAGTGAAGCAGGATGACGACACCTATAAGGCACTCCTGTACAAATTTAAAGTTGCATTACTGTTTACACTTCCGATCTTCCTGATTGCCATGTCGGAAATGCTACCGGGTAACCCACTTTATAGGCTAATGGAATTACAATATTGGAACTGGGTGCAGTTTGTGCTTTCTCTGCCCGTCGTGTTTTATGCCACCTGGATGTTCTTTGAGCGGGCAGAACATTCTATCATCACCAGACATTTGAATATGTTTACCTTGATTGGCATAGGTTCAGGCGTTGCATGGCTTTTCAGTGTAATTGCTTTGATTTTGCCCGGGATCTTCCCCGATCAGTTTAAAACCCATATGGGGACTGTATATGTGTATTTTGAAGCAACCACCGTTATCCTGACCCTGGTATTACTCGGACAGCTTTTAGAAGCGCGCGCCCATGGGAAAACAAATAGCGCCATTAAGGAGCTACTAAAACTTGCACCCAGTAGTGCCACCAGGATTGAAGGTGATCAGGATAGGGTTGTTGCAATTGATGAAATTCAGATTGGAGATCAATTGCGCGTGAAGCCGGGTGAAAAAATTCCGGTTGACGGGCGCATCCAGGAAGGAGTAGCAAGTATTGATGAATCCATGATATCGGGAGAGCCGGTACCTGTTGATAAACAACCAGGCGATAAAGTAAGTTCCGGCACCATCAACGGTAATAAATCATTTGTGATGGTGACTGAGAAAATTGGTTCAGAGACCCTGCTTGCCCGTATTATTGAGATGGTGAACCAGGCGAGCCGCTCCAGAGCCCCAATTCAGCAATTAGCCGATAAGATTTCAGGGTATTTTGTGCCGGTCGTTGTCCTTGTCGCTATCGTAACTTTTATCGTATGGTCTGTATATGGACCAGTGCCATCCTATGTATATGGATTTGTCAATGCAATAGCTGTACTCATCATTGCCTGTCCCTGTGCTTTAGGGCTTGCTACACCCATGTCGGTTATGGTAGGTGTTGGAAAAGGCGCTAAGTCAGGTATTTTGATTAAAAATGCTGAGGCACTTGAAGGGATGAATAAGATAGACATGCTGGTTATTGATAAAACGGGTACTATTACTGAAGGAAAACCGTCGGTTGAAAAAGTGGTCAGCTGTGAACCGGCTTATCCGGAGCCTAAAATGCTGTCATTTATTATCGCCCTGAATAACAATAGTGAACACCCGCTCGCACAGGCAACAATGCGCTATGGTGTAGAAAGGAGTATACAGGTGCAGGGTATTACAGGATTTGAAGCTATTAGTGGTAAAGGGGTGATCGGTATTCTAGACCATCTACAACTGGCGCTGGGCAATAATAAATTGATGGAACAAATCGGAGCAGAGATAACTGAAGATGTATTAAACCTCGTTAAAAAGGAGCAAAAACAGGGGAAAACGGTTTCTTATTTGGCTGTGGGCGCAAAAGTGATTGGCTTTACTGTCATTTCTGACAAGATTAAGCAAACGAGTAAAGATGCCATTTCAAGACTACAGAAAGAAGGACTACAGGTATTTATGTTTACGGGTGATAATGAGGAAACGGCAAAGGCTGTGAGTGATTCTTTGAATCTTGACGGTTATAAAGCGCAAATGTTACCAGAAGATAAACTTGCAGAAATAAAACATTTGCAGGCGAGTGGTAAAAAAGTAGCTATGGCTGGGGACGGTATTAATGATGCCCCTGCCTTGGCTCAGGCAGATATCGGGGTTGCTATGGGTACTGGCACCGATGTGGCTATCGAGAGCGCTGCTATTACCCTTGTGAAAGGAGATCTGAATGGGATTGTTGGCGCACGGTTATTGAGCCATAAGGTGATGCGCAATATCAAAGAAAATTTATGGTTTGCTTTAGGGTATAATGTCCTCGGGATCCCAATTGCAGCCGGGGTGCTCTATCCTGTATTCGGGATTTTGCTTTCTCCTATGATCGCAGCACTGGCTATGAGCTTTAGTTCGGTATCAGTTATTGTAAATTCCCTGCGATTAAGAAATGCCAGGATTGATATTTACCCGGCAACTTAGTCCATTTCTGTACATAGATACTGCAATGATCATCTGCCTGTAAAAACCTGACTAGGGTGGAAAAGGTTTCCATAAATAGACGCTATTTATCAACCTAGCGTCTATTTAATCCAGTAGAACATTTGGATATTAAGCATGCTTAATGGAAAATTATTACAACAAAAATGAGTGATTGCAAAGAAAATACAGTTGTCTTTTGTATTTTTAAACCTGCTGAAATTGATTTTTAATTATTATGCATTTGCAAAATACCTGATTTGAACTTAGGGAAAATAGTGTGCGGCTGTATCTGAGCAGCATTATAACCAATAAGGGATTGTCATTTTTTGGGGGAAATTAGACTGAAGGTTGGTGGACTATAAGCCTCACTATGATTGGCGCTATTAGAATGGGGAAAGAAAATTTTGTTCATATTTTTTAAAAAAAGTTTAATTCAGTGTATCTTTAAAATTCTTCAATCTGGAAAAATAATAAAAATTAAGTCTTTTAAACCATAAAATTCATATTTGATGAAGCAGGGCCATTCGCGTTCAAGAAGAGATTTTATAAAGAAATCAGCCACTGTACTGGCCGGAATTACCATTATACCACGGTATGTACTGGGCGGAACCGGATTTCTTGCGCCCAGTGACAAACTCACAAAAGCGGTAATTGGTGTCGGTGGTATGGGAGTGAATCATTTTGCTTATGAAGGAACACCGGTAGTGGCCATCTGTGATGTTGACAAAAAGCACCTTGCTAAAGCTGCAGCAAGATTAAGCAAAGGTGTCAAGACTTTTAGTGATTACCGGGAATTAATCCAACTCCCCGAAGTGGATATTGTTCATATTGCAACCCCGCCCCACTGGCACGGCATTATTGCTGTAGACGCAGCAAATGCGGGTAAAGATATTTGGTGTGAAAAACCTATGACCCATACCATCGGAGAAGGAAAACGGGTGATGGAAGCCATGAACCAACATGGACGTATTTTCCGGCTGAACACCTGGTTTCGGTTTAAAGATATTTTTTATGGGATGGGGACTCCCGTGAAACCTATTAAAAAATTGGTGGAAAGCGGCCTCCTAGGATGGCCTTTAAAGGTGACCGTTGGCAAACATACAGGTTTCGACTGGAAATTTTATTGGGTGGGTAAAGAGCATCTGATTCCCCAGGCGGTGCCACCTGAACTGGATTATAATACCTGGCTGGGGCCAGCACCCTATAAACCGTATAATCCGCACCGGGTCCATCAGACCTTTCGCGGCTATTGGGATTATGATGGCGGCGGGTTGAGTGATATGGGGCAACATTATTTGGACCCCGTTCAGTATTTTTTAGGTAAGGATAATACCAGTCCTGTTTCTGTAGAGGTAGATGCACCCCAACAGCACCCGGATGCGGTGGGTACTTGGAGAAGGATAACCTACACCTATGCAGACGGATGTCAAATTATTTTGGATGGGGAGGGTAAGGACACGGATGTTCCTTATATAGAAGGACCTAAGGGGAAGCTCTATCCTGGATTCAAATCAGACATCCCTGACCTTGAAAGAAAGCTTGCTGCATTCCCGGATCCAGCTCCGCAGATAACCACATTTTCTGAATCGGTAAAAACCAGGCAGCCATTTGCACTCAATGAAATTAATGGATACCACTCGTGCACAATAGTAAATATTGGGATGGTTGCCCTGCGTCTTGGACGTTCCTTGAAATTTGACCCTGTAAAACAGGAATTCATTGATGATGAAGGCGCGAACAGGTTGCTAAGTCCCGTTATGCGCGCTCCTTATACAATTTAATTAAACCTTATTGCTCTTCAGATTTGACTAATAATTTCATTACAATGATTAAGAAGATATTATTTATACTGGTAAGCGTCGTTCTTTTACATAATGCCGGAATTGGGCAGACGGGTGACGACCAGCGAACAGTATCCACGCGTATTGCGGATTTGCTGAACCAGATGCCGGCAAATGATGCCACACTGTTTAAAAGTAACATAAACGATATGGCTAATTTGGGGGTGGATGGATATGTCACTTTAATTAACGGACTAAAAGCGCCTGGCACGGCCAGTAACGCCCTACTGGAGTATTCCATTAACGGATTTTCGACCTATGCAACTCAGACGGGACAGGAAAAGTTGAGGGTGATGAGTGTTGAAGCTTATTGTAAGGCCTTGCCTGCCTTGGCAGATAAGAAAAATAAAGCTTTTATCATCAGCCAGCTGCAGCTTGTTGGTAAAGATGATGCTGTGTCCTGTCTTCAGGGTTATCTGACAGACAACGATCTGGCGGATCCTGCGGCAAGGGCGCTTGCCACCATAGGTACTCCAGCTTCAAAAACGGCTTTATTGAATGCACTGGCGGGGTCAGAGGGGGCAGCAAGGCTATCTATAATTGAGGCATTAGGAGATGCGCGCTTAAAAGAGGCGGCCGGACCAGTCAACGCTCTTGCTAATGCGACTGGCAGCGATCCAGATACCCGAAAGGTGGCTTTATATGCGCTTGCGAAAATTGCTGACCCATCCTCGGCTTCAGTATTTGCAGCTGCTGCGGAAAAAAACAGCTATAAATATGACAGAACGAATGCAGTGGCTACTTATAACAAATATGCGCAGCAGCTTATAGAAAATGGGCAGCCAGCGCTGGCAGAAAAGATAGCTAAACAATTATATGAAAAAGCCACCTCTGATACGCAGATTGGCATCCGTATAGCCGCCTTAAAAATATTAGTTGATGCAGATAAGAAAGGGGATAATAGACATTTGCTGGCAGCAGCTGACGATAAAAATGCAGCGTTGCGGGCTGCAGCACTTGGTTTTGCAGCGACCCATCTGGATCAGGGTACGACCAATCTTTGGATTAAGAAATTATCTAAAGTGAGTGACGATGCTAAAGTTGATTTTATCAGAATGTTTGCAAGTAATGATATAAAAGCGGCATTACCTGAAGTTCTAAAACTAACAAAAAGCAAGAACGAAAATGTGCGGTTGGCGGCCATTCAGGCGGCCGGCCGCATTGGTGGAGCACAGGTACTGGATAATCTGATTCAATTAACCGCTGATGGTGATTCAACGCAGATTATGGCAGTATCTGATGCCATACTTAGAATGAAGGGTACCGAAGTGACTGATAAAGTTGCGGCTGCCCTGCCAAAATTAGGGCCCGCAGCGCAGGTAGCAATGTTGAATATTCTCTCTGCCCGGGCTGCAAATGGGCAGCTGGGAACTGTTTACAAACAATTGGAGAATAAGAATACCAGCGTCAGTACTGCTGCTTATAACGCTTTGGAAAACCTTGTGACGGATAATGATTTGCCTAAATTGTATTCTTTATTGAATGCTGCACCAGTGCAGCATGAACCTCAGGTGCAAGCGGCGATCATTGCTGCTTTAAATGACCAGGGAGATAACGGACAGGTTTCTACTGCTGTTCTCCAGCAAATGGAAGCTGCACCTGCGACGAAAAAACCACTTTTTTATAAGATACTTGCCAGTACCGGTGGCCCTGCATCTTTAAAGGCCGTGTCTGATGCATTCGGTAATGGCGATACGCAGATGAAGACAGCCGCACTCGATGCATTAGCTGTCTGGAGAGATTCCAGTTCGGCAGAAGAATTGATTAACATCGCCAGGAGAACTGATAATGCGGCGTATGTCAATAAAGCGATTGTAGGCTATCTGGGTTTAATAAAAAGAGCTGATTATCCGGCTGAGGAGAAATTGTTAATGTTACGTAACGTTATGCAGGTGGCTAAAACGACAGCCCAGAAAAGCCAGGTTATCCAGGATGTTCAGCAGGCAGAATGTTTTAACGCACTTGTATTTGCAGGCAAATATTTAGACGATCCGGATTTGAAACAGGAAGCTGCTAATACAGTTATGAATATTGCACTGTCGGGCGCTTATAACGGTTTGGTTGTGAAAGATCTGCTCCAAAAGACGATGGAGACACTAAAAGGCGGCGACAGCGATTATCAGAGAGAGGCCATCCGTAAATATATCGCTGAAATGAAGCCGGGTGACGGATTTGTTCCCCTATTCAACGGGAAAGATCTGACCGGTTGGAAGGGATTAGTGGGTGATCCTATTAAAAGAGCTAAAATGGACGCCGCTACCCTGGCTGCAGCGCAGCAGAAAGCTGATGCAGAAATGCGTGATAGCTGGAAAGTCATTGATGGAGAATTGCACTTTATGAGCCATGGTAACAATCTGGCTACCGTCAAACAATATAGAGATTTTGAGATGTTGGTCGACTGGAAGATTATTGACGACAAGAAACAACAGGGGGATGCAGGTATTTATCTTCGCGGTACACCTCAGGTGCAGATATGGGATAACGCCAGGACAAATGTTGGAGCGGAGGTTGGTTCCGGCGGTTTATACAATAATAAGATAAACGAAAGCAAGCCACTTCGTGTGGCGGATAATAAACTGGGCGAGTGGAATACTTTCCGGATCCTGATGAAGGGAGACCGGGTTACGGTTTACCTGAATGGTGTTTTGGTGACCGATAATGTAATTCTTGAAAATTACTGGGATGCAAAGTTGCCTATTTTTGCCAAAGAGCAGATAGAATTACAGGCCCACGGTTCTCCGGTTGTTTACCGGGATATCTATATCCGGGAAATACCAGCAGTAAAACCATATGAGCTGAGTGCTGAGGAGAAGAAGGAAGGCTATGAAGTTTTGTTTGACGGCACCAATATGCATAAATGGACAGGTAATACTACCGATTATGTAGTAGAAGATGGGAATATCGCTATCAGGCCCAAACCGGGAAAAGGTTCTGGTGGTAATTTATTCACTAAAGAAGAATTTGGTGATTTTGTATTCCGTTTTGAATTTAAATTAACACCGGGTGCAAACAACGGTTTGGGTATCCGGGCTCCGTATGAAGGTGACGCAGCCTACAAGGGAATGGAATTGCAGATATTGGATAATGACGCGCCGATCTATAAGGATTTGCATGTTTATCAGTATCACGGTTCTATATATGGTACCATACCTGCAAAAAGAGGTTTTTTAAAGCCGGTTGGAGAGTGGAATTATGAAGAAGTAATTGCTAAGGGTCCCAAAATAAAAGTGATATTAAATGGGACTGTTATTCTGGACGGGGATATTACCGAAGCCAGAAAAAATGGTGCTGCTGACGGTAAGCCCCATCCCGGACTACTTCGTAACAGTGGACATATTGGCTTTTTGGGACACGGATCTACGGTGTTTTTTAGAAATATAAGGGTGAAAGACTTGAACAAATCTAAAAATTAAATTGACTTATAATTGAATCTAAATGGACAAGAAGCACTTGAATCAGAAAGGGAATAATTCCAGAAGAAATTTTATTAAATCTACCGCTATTTCTGCTGCAGGCTTTATGATCCTGCCACGCCATGTGCTGGGTGGAAGCGGTTTTTTGGCACCAAGTGACAAACTGATGGTGGCGGGTATAGGTGTGGGGGGAAAGGGAGAGAGTGATCTGGCCAATATTTACGAGGGCGGCAAATCGGAGATCGCATTTCTTTGCGATGTCGATGACCGCAGGGCGGCCGCCTCAGTGAAGCGTTTTCCCAAAGCCAAATATTATAAGGATTACCGGGTGATGTTAGAAAAAGAAGCGAAAAGCATAGATGGGGTGGTGGTCTCCACCCCCGACCACAATCATGCGATGATCGCGATGGCGGCCATGCAGCTAGGCAAACATGTCTATGTGCAAAAGCCGTTAACGCATGATATCTATGAGGCCCGGAAATTAACTGAAGCTGCGAAACGCTATAAAGTTGTTACGCAGATGGGTAATCAGGGGGCGTCCGGTGATGGTGTGCGCAAGCTGCAGGACTGGTGCAATGCTGGTGTTATTGGAAAGGTTAAGAAGGTTTACTGCTGGACGGACCGGCCAGCCTGGCCTCAGGGCATTTTGTGGCCATCTCAAAATGCAGAAGTGCCTAAGGCGTTGGATTGGGATCTGTGGCTGGGAAGCGCGCCTTATCGTGCTTATGTAGACAAGTTAGTTCCATTTAACTGGCGGGGCTGGTGGGACTATGGAACAGGTGCCATCGGAGATATGGGATGTCACTTAGTTGAACCTCCCGTAACTGTACTTGGTCTTGACACCCCATTGGATGTACAATGCAGTGTGGGAAGCATTTATGTTGATGAGTTCAAAAGAGGCTATTTCCCGGACAGCTGCCCGCCGTCCAGCCATGTAATTATGACTTTCAAAGAGACGGATAAGACGGATGGCAATCTAGAACTTCATTGGATGGATGGAGGCATTAAACCAATGCGTCCGGTTGAATTGGGTGCCAATGAATCATTTGGGGACAATGGTGTTTTATTTGAAGGTACAAAAGGTAAGATGATGTGTGGCGTATACGGTGCAGATCCAAAACTCCTGCCCTTGTCCCGCAATGCCGAGGACCATACTAAAAGAGGGATACCACTTGTTCCCGGCGGAGTAGAAGGTCATTACTGGCAATGGGCAGAAGCGGCCATCGCTGGTTATGGTAAAATTCATTTAAGCTCCCCCTTTGATATAGCTGGCCCACTTACAGAAACGCTTTTGATTGCTAATTTAGCGATCCGGGGCACTGATATACGGGTGCCAAAAAAGAACGGTAAAGGTTTTAATTTCCCGGGTCGGGATATTAAACTGCTCTGGGATAAAGAACAGGTAAAGGTCACCAATTTCGATGCAGTTAATCAATTTATTAAACGGGAATACCGCGCTGGGTGGAGCCTTGGTGTATAAAAGAATCAAATTTATCATATGCCATTAGGAAGTAAAAATTTAAGGGTATTGGTTGTGGGTTGTGGCAATATGGGTAAGTCCCATGCTATGGCCTATCATACCCTTGATGGATTTGAAATTTGTGGTTTAGTGTCTACTGGAGAAAGTAAAGTGGCTCTTAATGAGCAATTGGGTGGAATTTACGCATTATATGATGATTATTATGCAGCACTGGCTGCTCAAAAGCCGGATGCTGTCTGCATCTCTACCTATCCTGATACGCATGAGGCGTTTGCTGTTAAGGCCCTGGAAAGTGGTTGTCATGTATTTATCGAAAAACCGCTCGCGGATTCCGTTGAAGGGGCGAGGCGGGTAGCGAATGCGGCAAAGAAGAATGGTAAGATACTGCTTGTCGGTTATATATTACGGTACCATCCTTCCTGGGAAAAATTTATTGAACTTTCCAGAGAAATGGGTAGTCCACTAGTGATGCGCATGAACCTCAATCAACAAAGTCAGGGTGTTAAATGGACAGTCCACCGTAATTTAATGAAGAGTCTAAGCCCTATCGTCGATTGTGCGGTTCATTATATTGATGTTATGTGTCAGATGACGCGGTCAAGGCCGGTGCAGGTAAGTGCTATAGGGGCAAGGCTCACAGAGGATATACCGGACTGGAATTATAATTATGGGCAGCTTCAGATACGCTTTGAGAATGGTTCTGTCGGCTGGTACGAAGCAGGTTGGGGCCCCATGATGAGCGAAACAGCCTTTTTTATAAAAGACGTAATCGGCCCCAGGGGTGCTGTTTCAATAGTGGCTGGACAGGCGGGCAGCGCCGGAAAGTCTAATGATATAGACGCACATACAAAAACGGAATCTATCAAAGTGCATTATGCAGCATTGGATAGCAAAGATGAATTTGTACAACAGGATTTATGGGTGGATCTTCAAGATGAACCGGATCATCAGGAATTATGTAATAGAGAACAGCGTTATTTTCTGAAAGCGATTAATGAAGATATTGATCTCAATGAAGCAACGCAGGATGCCATTAATAGTTTAAGGATTGCATTTGCCTGTGACGAATCGGTAAAAACCGGTCAGAAGGTGGTCCTTTGACCTGGTGCATTGTTTGTTGCCAAATTAATAAGGAATATGTTTAACGCAGCATCTTTATTACGGGATCGAAGGCTCCTGAACAGATTAGAACCTGCATACCGGGGCGCAGGGTTTCCTGTTCTTCTTCGCTGATAACTAATTTGGTAATTGTACTCCCGATCAGAATTGCTGCAATATAGATAACCCCACTTTTTTTAATGCTTAATAATTCACCTTTCACCTGAATCATTCCATC
>DATJDF010000240.1:0-9749 GCA_035497555.1 Arachidicoccus sp.
AATAGAAGATCAGGAGGCTGATCAATAATTAAAAAGAAATCATCGTTAATAAATATGTTATCTATTCCTATTTCTCAACAAATGGCCATTGGTATTGACATTGGTGGAACCAACTCGGTATTTGGCATCGTAGACCACCGCGGTGAAATCGCCTATCGTGGCGCGATTTCCACCAAGAAACACTCCAATGTCGACGATTATATTGATGAATTATACGAGGCAATTATGCCGGCACTCAACCAGTTTGGAAGTGATAAACTGGTGCGGGGCATTGGTATCGGTGCGCCTAATGGTAATTACTATAATGGCAATATCGAGTACGCGCCTAACCTTCCCTGGAAGGGGAAGATTCCGCTTGCTGCACTCGTACAGCAGAAATTTAATTTACCTTCTGCGCTGACCAATGATGCGAATGCTGCGGCTGTTGGAGAGATGACCTATGGTGCTGCCAAGGGAATGAAGGATTTTATCATGATTACACTGGGTACAGGTGTCGGGAGCGGTATTGTTGTCAATGGAGAAATGGTATATGGTCATGACGGATTTGCCGGTGAACTGGGCCATACAATAATTATTCCGGGTGGGCGTAAACACTGGTCCACAGGTGCAGAAGGGTCACTTGAAACCTATGCTTCCGCTACCGGGGTTATGCTGACCGCACTGGAATTACTGAAAAATAATCCGGACAAGCCAAGCATTATGCGTCATTACGAAGATAATGAGATCGATAGCCGGCTGGTTTACGACTGTGCGATTCAGGGTGATGAAATTGCAACGGAGACCTATACATTTACCGGAGAAATCCTGGGTAAAGCATTGGCAAATTTTGTGATGTTTTCATCTCCTGAAGCAATAATTCTGTTTGGCGGCCTCTGCAAGGCAGGTGAATTAATTTTCCAGCCTGCAAAAAGGGTGATGGAAGAAAATTTGCTGCCCATTTATAAAAACAAGGTTCAAATCATTCCGAGTGAATTAAAAGAATCTGATGCGGCAATCCTGGGAGCAAGCGCACTGGTCTGGGAATTAAAGTAAGTCCTAACAGATTATTAACACTTTGAGTGTTTTGATTAACCACGCCTGTTGAGAATATATAATAAATTCGCAATGGCGTGGTTTTTTTATGCACTGCACCACGACGTGATCAGCCTATAATTCATTTCTAAAAGCTATAGTTTATATTATGAAAAAAGTATTTTTGTTCTCTGGCCTGGTTTTCTGTCTGGCTGCCTGTAACGGCCCCAAAAATTCAGGTGGACAAGCCGATGTGCTGAATTTTGTCGATCCTTATATCGGCTCCGCAGCACATGGCCATGTATTTGTTGGCGCAAGTGTTCCTTTTGGCGCTGTACAGGTAGGTCCAACCAATATTACACAGGGCTGGGATTGGTGTTCCGGCTATAACTATTCAGATAGTGTTGTCCGTGGATTTTCCCAGTTACATTTAAGTGGAACGGGTATCGGAGATTTAGGAGACATACTCATGATGCCTTATACGGGTAAGATCCGTACGAATACAGGAACGCAGCAGAATCCGACTTCAGGCTACAGTGCACACTACAGCCATTCAAACGAAACGGTCGCACCGGGTTATTATGCGGTTCAATTGCGCGAAAATAAAATCGATGTGGCTTTAACAGCCTCTGAACGTGTCGCCTTCCATGAATATACTTTCCCTGTATCTGATGACAGTGCACGGGTCATCATTGATCTGGAGCAGGGCATTGGCTGGGACGCTCGGGTGAAAACTTCATTGAAGCGCCTGAACGATTCTACGTTGGTGGGTTACCGATTTTCAAAAGGCTGGGCAAATGACCAGCAGGTCTGGTTCGCAGTTCGCAGCTCAAAGCCAATAACCAATTGGGCGTTATATGACAGCCTGGTTTTTAAATCGGGTGATTCTCTGACTTCACAGCGCACAAAAGGTGTGATTTCTTTTGGTAAGGATGTAGGTAAAGTAGCCTTCAAAATAGGTATTTCTCCAATTAGTTCTGAAAATGCATTGGCCAATATTCAGGCTGAAATCCCTGACTGGAATTTTGATGCTGCTAAAAACAGGGCTCAGGATTTATGGCGGACAGCACTTTCAAAAATTCAGATTGAAACACCTGATACGGCTCAGAAACGTGTTTTTTATACCGCTATGTACCACTCTATGATTGATCCGGCATTATTTAATGATCATGATGGTTCTTACAGAGGTACAGATAAGAAAGTCTATGATAAAGCATCCTTCCAGAATTACACTGTTTTCTCCCTTTGGGATACTTACCGTGCACTCAACCCCCTCTATACCATTATAGAACCCAATAGAGTGAATGATTTTGTAAATTCTATGCTGGCTATTTATCAGCAACAGGGCAAATTGCCTGTCTGGCATCTAATGGGCAATGAGACCAATTGTATGGTAGGATACAGTGCAGCACCTGTGATCGCAGACGCTATTGTCAAAGGTTTTGACGGATTTGATAAGCATCTGGCGTTGGAAGCAATGATTAAGACGGCTAATACCGATGAGTTTGGTTTAAAGTTCCTGAAAGAACTTGGCTATATTCCTGCAGACAAAGAAAATGAATCTGTGTCCAAGGCATTGGAATATGCAGTGGATGATGGTAGTATTGCACTGGCTGCAAAACATCTGAATCGCCAGGATGTGTATGATACTTTTTCAAAAAGAGCACAGTACTATAAACGCTATTTTGATTCCACAACGGGCTTTATGCGAGGTGTTATGGCAGATGGGAAATTTAGGACACCCTTTAATCCATTCCAATCTGTGCATAGGGAAAATGATTATACAGAAGGGAACGCCTGGCAGTATATCTGGCTGGTACCCCAGGATGTGCACGGCTTAATCGGTTTATTCGGCGGTGATGAAGGCTTTGTTACAAAGTTGGATAGCCTTTTTGTTGTAAAAGGAGATTTGGGTGCGCAGGCATCTCCTGATATTTCCGGGTTAATTGGCATGTATGCGCAGGGTAATGAACCTGAACACCATGTGCCTTACTTATACGGTTTCGCAGGGCAGGGTTGGAAAACAGCTGAAAAGGTTCATGAAATTGCCACTAAATTCTTTACTGACAAGCCGGACGGTATTTGTGGTAATGATGACTGCGGTGAAATGAGTGGCTGGTATGTACTATCTTCTCTCGGCTTTTACCAGGTGAATCCATCTAACGGTGTATTCGTATTTGGCACACCATTCTTTGATAAGGCTACTGTCAATGTGGGCAATAATAAAACCTTTGTCGTAACGGCATTAGATCGTTCAGATAAGAATATTTATATTCAGTCTGTGAAATTGAATGGCCGGGCTTATACTAAATCATTTATTACTTATAAGGATATAATGAACGGCGGAACTCTTGAATTTACGATGGGTGGGACACCGAATAAATCATTTGGCGCTGCTTCGGCTGATCGCCCGATGGATCAATAGTGCCTGCAGTAAAGCAGTCTGAACTTATTGAAAAAATTAAGTGCAGCTATCTCTAAAAATGAGTGCTGCACTTTTTTTATCAACCGGATGATAATTTATTTTCAGGTTATTTTGCTATTCAGTAAAAAGACTTCTTTCGATGTCCAACCCTTTTAGCTATAACCCAGAATTTTAAAATTGATCTTATAGCTGGAATTTTTAAACTGTACCGGGATTAAGCGCGTCAGGGTTTGTAGCTGCATCGGCATCTCTGCCGGTTTGGGCAAGTTTAGCCTTTGCCTCTGCAACGGTTTGCTCAGTTTTAGCCTTTGCATTTTCCACAGCGTCATCTGCTTTCGCTGTTAAGTCTGCCGCCTTATCTTTCGCTTCAGCGGCCGCATCTTTTGTTTTGCTTTTAAGATTATCCCAGGCATCTTCGGCCTTGTCGGTTAGACTTGCCGTTTTTTCCTTGACAGCGTCATAAGCATCTCCAGCTTTATCCTTAGCCTGATCCCAGGCATCTTCGGCCTTATCCTCTAGATTTTCCCAGGCATCAGCTGCTTTATCTTTCAGATTTGCAAGGCTTTCTTTTGCTTTATCAAAGAAGCTTTTTTCTTCAGGTCCGTTGGTTTGTTCGGTGCTCATTTGTTTCATTTTATAGATTAGTGAAAAATAATACCCTATCGTTTAATCTACAATTTAAGACATTTTGACGTAATCCTATGGAAAATAAAGTTAAGTTTTTGGTTCTTTATTGCCAGGTTTGGTGATTCACCAAACGAAAACCCGGATGGCTGCGTCTTAAGTTTAGGCGTAGCCGTCCGGGTTAGAAAGTGTAATATTAATAATTGCCTTTTAAGTTAGCTTAAAGTGCTCAAAACATATAATAATAATTTTATTGGATCACCTTCTCAATATGGGTGAATTGCCCCTGACTATTCATGCCTTCCAGGATAATTCGATAGGATTTAGTGTAATCGTTGTTAAAGAATTTAAAATGGACTTCGTGTTCCTGCGGTGTGGTCATGATCAGGGAATTCCAGTACAAAGTATTTCTTGCATCTACATCTTTATGCTTTTCAGAAAGGCTAAGGTAGTTCGGAGAATAGAATTCTTTTATCAGAGAGTAACCTGCGATGGTTTTATTAGGCATGCCTTCACCGGGTTCACGTTTGACATCTCCACCCTTACGGGTATAAACAGCAATGGCGCCACCAGGGCTACCGCCAAATCCACCCATAAATGGAGGGCGATATACTTTTACCAGGGCGACATCATTCATGCTCATATTGGCCAGCATGCTTGCATCTGATAATGGCATTTCATCCAAAAAGAGTGAAGGAGTGGAACCACGCCAGGTCATCGATGGATTCCCGTTCATCGGATTGGAAATCTGTAGACCCGCAACCCGGCCCTGGAGGTAACTGAATACATTCATCGCACTTTGGGCAGAGATATCATTCATGACATCAAATGTGTAGCCGTTATCACTTTTGAAAAGGCCGCTGGTGTATTTATCATCCAGCTTTTCCTCAGGTGATTTTGATTTTGCTTTTACGGTAACGGTTTCGAGGTTCGTTTCTTCAAAATTTGCTGCAGCCCAGTACTGATCAAAAAGCCGCTGACTGTTGGCCAGTCCGGATGTGTCATATATCCGGGCTTTTATAATATCGTCAGGATTCATTTGAATTGTACCTGGTGCTTTCAGCCGGTTAGGCATAAAGCTGACGGTGGCTGTTTTGCCTAAAGTGTTTTTCTTTCCGGCAAATTTGTAAAAAACCTGGAGTGAATCAAAGAAAATGGTATTCGGATCATTAAAGGTTCCGTCTGAATTCAGGGGCGTCATAATAAACCTGCCGGTCGTATCTGCCTTTGATTTTGCAATGGCGACGATGGTGCCACTGGCTGCGAGCTGCGCAGGACTCGCACCATATACTTTACCTGAAAAAGTCATATAAGTGGAATCTGGCGGATAACTGATTTTGGGTGTTTTATGGCTAAGCAGGCTCTTCCAGTTATAGCGACGCCACCCGTGCGTCAACATCACCAAATCCAGGTCCTGTTGAACCTGAGCGGTTGTGTCTGAAAAATAATAATAGGGATGGTATACTCTTCCTTTGATCTGGCTGGTAAGTAACATTCCTGACACAAGATTATTACTGCTGTCGGCGCCGATAGCTGCATCGGTTACGGAAACGGAGAGATTGGCCGGAAGGGAATCTAAAACATTAATAATAATCTCATTTTGGGCCCGCTTATCAAAGTCAAGTTTCGCAAACCCAACTTCCGGTTGAAAAAGTGCGTCTTCATTTTTGACAAAGACAATTCTTTCAGAAACGGGTTCCCAGTTATCGTCAAATAAAGTGATCTGCAGGATACCGGTCGGGAAATCATTAGTGGGTATGGCTCCACTGACCATCGTCTTGTCAGACAAAGAGACATTAGCCATATAAACCAGCTGTTGATAGGTCGTTGCCACAATATGCATGGTCTTGAAACTTTCCGGAGCATTCTCTGTGCGCTGGATGGCAAAAATTGTACTGTTTTTTCCGGGTTTCGCAACAATGGCAGCGCCTGCATCTTTTACTTTTGGCAATTCGGTCGTATGCTGTGTACCTGCCGAATCTTTCCAGGTTGCACTGTATGTTTGACCGGCTTCGGGGATAAAATTAAAGCTTCCCATGCCGTCATGTTGAGGTGAAATCTTGGCAACTTCCTTTCCCGATGCGTCTTTAACCGTGCCGGAAAAACGAACCGGTTGACCGTACTGATCCTCCGCCATAAAGGCCATGCGGGTATTGAGGCCGGCGATAGGATCTCCTCCTTCGGCAAAGAAATATAGTGTTGCTTCAGGAGATGGCGGCGTGCCTTTGGTTCGCTTGGAGGCGGGTTGTAATAAAGTCAGATTTTTATTAAATAAATAAGTGGTGTCAAAATTGAGCATCCATTTTGTGTAGGCACGGACATGGATCAGATTGCCCTCGAGGCTGTCGGGTATCGAGAACTGACCTCTGGAAGTGCCTTGTGCTACAGGGTATACATTGTGGGCTAAAACCCGGCCTTTCTCATCGCTGAAATCGACATACAGAGATTTGCTCATATTGTCCGGCATGATCCCCGAGACAATATAGGCTTTGAACCAGATCTCATCTTTCGGTGCATAAGCATGACGATCAAAATGAAGGTGTACCCGCTCTTGAGGATACTGGATACCATAATCATTTATCAGTGTATCAATGCGCTGGGAGAAGGTGGGGGATGCATAAAAAAATGCAGTCATCAATAAAAGGAGTGGTGGCAGAAATTTAGGAAGTGTCGCTGGACGCAGATTCATGTTGACGTAGAATTTTTTTAAATGGTATAATTATGCCCAAAAAATATCCCTCTAAGTTAAGGGATATTTCCCTCAAAGAATGACTTTGAGGGCATTGCATTGTGATAATATTTTCTAAAAACCGATTCAACTTAAAATGGAGGTGCATTATTATCAAATCCTTCATCAAATTCACCTTCATTCATCTTACTCTGGCGACTGATAAAGAGCTGTGCATCTCCACCACCTGCGCCGCTACCTGCCGGTCCAGCAGGGCTGGATGGCAGCTGCTGCCAGGAGCCGGGGTTGAAATTTGAATCTTCTGCATCTTCGAATTTCTGAATATCGAGCCGGGCACGGAGTTTAATGGTTTCAAGGGAACCATTACGGTGTTTGGCTATTTTGATCAGGGTTTCGCCCTGGGTCGTTTCCCCATGCTCATTATTGTTGATTTCGTAGTACTCCGGCCGGTAGATAAACATAACCATATCCGCATCCTGCTCAATAGCACCTGATTCACGAAGATCACTTAACTGAGGTATTTTACTCTCTTTTCTGGATTCCACTGCACGACTTAACTGGCTGAGGGCGATAATAGGGATCTGCAATTCCTTCGCCAGCACTTTTAGGTTCCGGGAAATCGTACTGATTTCCTGTTCACGGTTTGTATTGCGGTCACCACTGCCACTCATGAGTTGTAAATAGTCAATGACAATCAGACCCACTTTGCTTTTATTTACCAGTCGCCGGGCTTTAGCCCGGAATTCAAAAATATTCAGTGCAGCTGTATCATCAATAAAGATAGGGGAGGTTTCCAGTGGTTTTATTCCCTTAGCCTGTAATTGTTTGTACTCGTATTCTTCCAGGTTACCCCGGGAGATTTTTTCCAGTTTGATCTCGCTTTGTGCAGATAGGATACGTTGTACCAGCTGAGCCGAACTCATTTCTAAGGAGAAAAAGGCTACTGGCGTCGGGTGGGTCGGATGCATTGCTGCATTACGTATCAGGTTGAGCGCAAACGCTGTCTTACCCACGGCCGGTCTCGCTGCCAGAATAATCAGGTCACTGGGCTGCCAGCCATAAGTTACCCGGTCCAGACTGGCAAATCCACTGGGCACCCCGGAGATCTCATTGGTTTGTAGCCTGAGTTTATCGATTCTGTCCAGGGCTTTTGCCAGGGCATCTCCGATATCATCATAGTTTTTCTTCAGGTAGTTGTTCGTGATATTAAAAATCTTCTGCTCCGCATCATCGAGTAAATTAAATACATCTGTACTCTCGATATAGGCTTCGGTAATGATTTCACCACTGATTTCTATGAGTTTACGCTGAATGAATTTTTCTAACAGGATCCTTGCATGCGTCTCAATATTAGCTGAAGAGGCAACGGACATTGTTAATTTTGAGACATAGAATGCGCCACCGACCAAATCCAGTTCATCATTAGCTTTGAGTTCCTCTACAACCGTTAACATGTCTATTGGCATGTTCTTCTGGGCCAGCTTTTCGCAGGCATGGAATATCTTCTGATGCGCGTCTACATAAAAGCATTCTGCGCGAATAATTTCAATGACATTATCGAAGGCTGCTTTTTCAAGCATTACCGCTCCCAGTATCACCTCTTCTAATTCTCTTGCCTGAGGTGGAACTTTCCCGTACATTACGCTGCTAATGTCGGTTGCCGGTTTTTTCCGACCGGTTTTGCGGTTGATATTCGATAAATTGTCCATCTATATTACTAATTTTTATATCTATTAATTCGCTTCAGGGTACGGCTTATTTTTCTTTCTGGCTGGTTACAATTTAGTAACAATTTGTTCATGAAAAAATAAAATAACCCGTAAGGAAGAGCGAATATAACGAGGCTGGAACTGCCAAAAAATTTTGTTTTACTTATTATTTTTTCATACCCAATGCACAAAGATATCAACAACTTTCCTAAGTTTATCCACAACCGACTATAAGTTATTCACAATGATTTTAGCTTATACAGTAAACGGATCTATTAATACACAATTGGATGTGCATAAAGAAAAACTCGAAAAAGCGGATTGGATCAAGGGATTATGCCTATTTTTTAAAGTAATTTTCAAAACGAATGCAGGTAAGTTTTAATTGGAAAGTCCTTTGATTTAACGGAATTTTGCGGGGTCATTAAACGAAAAGATCAGATGAAAATAGGCATTATAGGTAGTGGAAGTTGGGCAACGGCACTCGCCAAATTATTAACGGATAATCAGGTTGAAATTTGCTGGTGGTTTAGAAATGGTTCAGCAATGGAACATTTTCAGCAAAGGGGCCATAATCCCACTTATTTATCCAAGTCCTATTTTGATCTCAGTCGTATCACATTTAGTGATAGCCTGCCTTTTGTGATTGAAAATGCAGATAATGTACTTATCGCGACACCGTCCGCCTATGTTCAACAGGCTTTAGAAGTATTGCCGGGTGACGTATTTGAGGGTAAAAACATTATTTCTGCCGTTAAGGGTATTTTGCCGGAAAATACGGAGTTGTTAAGTGATTATTTATCAAGAGTGTTTAAATTTCCTTTGGAACGTTTTTATACAATTCTGGGGCCTTGCCATGCAGAAGAAGTGGCAAGTGAGAAACTTTCTTACCTGACGTTTTCCGGCCTTGACACAACTATTTGTGAGCAGTTAGCTGCTCTATTCCAGACGCCCTACCTAAATACCCGTGTAAACCAGGATGTTATCGGTGTTCAATATGCGGCTGTAATGAAAAACATTTATGCCTTAGGTGCTGGTATTGCACATGGACTGGATTATGGAGATAATTTTCTAAGTGTCTTTATCGCAAATGCAGCCGATGAAATGAGTACTTTCTTAAAACGTATAACTGCTTGCCGGGAATTACCGGAGCCTAACTATGCAACTTCTGTTTATTTGGGAGATCTTTTGGTAACCTGTTACTCACTTTACAGCCGTAACCGAATGTTTGGCACCATGATCGGCAAGGGATATTCCGTTAAAGCGGCGCAGTTGGAACTCAATATGGTTG
>DATJDF010000241.1:0-7560 GCA_035497555.1 Arachidicoccus sp.
TGCTCCAAAAACGGGTGGCAATTTCATAGAAATGACGGGTTCGAATGCCCAAGCACAGAACCAGTTAGCTCAAAGGGCCTACCTATTGAAACGCTTTGCAGATGTGGCTTACAGCGAGCCGCTTTACTTCAAATCTTTCTACACAACAGCCAAAGTTATACCACAAAATTGATATGTTAAAAATTTGTCATTTTTAATATATCAAACTATCAAAAGCAGGAAATATTGTATAACTTTATCCATTAATTTATAATCAATTATTCTAAACATCTAATCATAATATGAGCAACGCAGCCCAAACCATCATTGTCAAGGATCCCAAGAATGAAGAAGAAATAACAATTGACTTCCTTAGGATGAAAAAAGCAGCGTTAATATTGCGCGCTATTAATCATAAGTTACGTCTACAGATTGTCAAATTGATCCAGGAAAACGAAAAGATTACCGTTACAGAAATCTATGTCAAATTAAGATTGGAACAATCCGTTGTTTCTCAACACCTGGCGATCTTACGAAGAGCTTCTCTTGTGACCACCCAAAGAGATGGTAAATTTATTTATTATACAATCAACTATACCAGAATGAAAGAACTGGTTACATTTGTTGATGAATTGCTAAAGTAAGCCTGGTTCTGGTTAATTCACTTTAGTCTTTGTACTGCCCCTAAAAGGAGTGTAGTACCTTTGTGTCTGACACAAATTAGATCACATGCATATCCAACAATTATATACTGGCTGTTTAAGCGAAGCTGCTTATTATATTGAAAGCGAAGGTGTGGCGGCCATTATTGATCCCATGCGCGACATCGATGCCTATCTTGCGCTGGCAAAAGAAAGAAACGCCAAAATCCAATATGTCTTTGAAACTCATTTTCACGCTGATTTTATCAGTGGTCATCTGGATTTGTCTAAAGCGACGGGAGCACCTATTATCTATGGTCCCTTAACCAAGGCGGAATATGATATACAGATTGCCAAAGATCACCAGGTTTTCCCACTGGGTAAATGTAGCATCGAGGTGTTGCATACACCAGGTCACACCTTAGAGAGTACTTGTTTTCTCCTAAAAGATGAACAACAGCAACCATATGCTGTTTTTACCGGCGACACGTTATTTGTAGGTGACGTCGGAAGACCTGATCTGGCTCAAAAAGGAGAAGAACTCACAAAAGAAGATCTTGCCGGCATGTTATATGACAGCCTGCAAGAGAAAATACTCCCTTTACCTGATTCAGTATTTGTTTATCCCGCACATGGTGCGGGTAGTAGTTGTGGAAAGAATTTAGGGCCTTCAACATCGAGTACGATTGGCGAACAAAGACAGACAAATTATGCGCTCCAGGCTGCAACTAAAGCCGAGTTCATAAAGGTTGTTACTGAAAACCTGCCTGAGCCTCCGGGCTATTTCCCGATCAATGCGAACATCAATAAGACCGGTTACACCGATTTGAATGTCGTTTTAGATAAAGCTATGCAAGCACTCAGTGCACCGGAATTTCAAAAAGCCGCCGCGCAGGAAAATGTTTGGGTACTGGATACCAGGGATAAGGAAATCTTTACCCAGGGCTTCATTCCAAATTCCTTATTTATTGGCCTGAACGGACGGTTTGCAGAATGGGCTGGAAGCCTTATTCCTTTTGATAAAAAGTTACTGCTTGTTACAGATCCCGGAATGGAGAAAGAAGCCATGATCCGGCTGGCACGTGTCGGGTTCGATAAAATGATCGGTTTTCTTGAAGGTGGTTTTGATAGCTGGCAGGAAGCCGGATTGCCCACCGATTTAATAATCGACGTAATGAGTGACGAACTCGCCATGGATTTACCCTTTGATGAACATATCCTGGTTATGGACGTACGCAAACCGGCAGAGTATGATTTAGGGCATGTAGCAGACAGCGTTAATATACCGCTATCCACGCTTATGGATCCATTGAGACTGGCTCCTATTGAAGATACGGACAATCTTTACATCCATTGCCAAAGCGGCTATAGAAGCGTTATCGCAGCCTCTATTCTCAAACGCCAGGGCTTTCATAATTTA
This sequence comes from Arachidicoccus sp., assembly GCA_035497555.1. GTDB lineage: Bacteria > Bacteroidota > Bacteroidia > Chitinophagales > Chitinophagaceae > Arachidicoccus. The sequence continues at coordinate 2,041 of DATJDF010000241.1, forward strand.
AGAAATGTTCAAGGCGGATGGAAAGCTATTGAGAAGGAAGAGAAAATCCCGGTAGCAGTTACAATCAAAGACACTGAAACCCAAGACCTCGATTTGGATCTGAAGGAAAGCAGTCAAAATTAAAAATGCATTAACCATCTCTGTAATGGGGCATCCATTGCAATACAAATAATAAGGGCAACTGTTGAAGCGGTTGCCCTTATTATTTGTATTGTCTGACAGGTATTGATACTTAATCCCGTTACGCATTGACGGCTGCAATGCCCGGTAATACTTTGCCTTCAAAATATTCCAGCAGCGCACCACCACCCGTAGATACATAGCTGATTTTATCTGCCAGATCAAACTTATTGACGGCTGCTACACTATCACCACCACCCACTAATGAGAATGCTCCATTAGCAGTCGCTTCGGCAACCGCGATGGCAACGGCTTTTGTACCACCCTGAAAGTTTTCCATTTCAAAAACACCCATCGGGCCATTCCATAAAATCGTCTTTGCTTTCTTAATGGCATTGGCAAAACTACTGCGCGCTTCTTCTGCAATATCCAATCCTAACCAACCGTCAGGAATATTGTTGCTTGGTGCCGATGACACCTCTGCATCTGCTGCAAATTTATTAGCAATGATAGAGTCACCCGGCAGGTGAATACTTACACCCTTTTCATCTGCTTTTTTAATGAGATCAAGTGCCATATCCAGGCGATCATCCTCACAAAGTGAATTTCCGATTTTGCCTCCTTTTGCCTTGAAAAAAGTATAGGCCATCCCGCCACCGATTATGATGTCAGTCGCCCTATCCAGTAAATTTTCTATAATCAGTATCTTATCAGAAACTTTTGCACCACCTATGATTGCGCAGAAAGGTTTTTGTGCATGATGCATCACTTTTTCTGCACTGGCGACTTCCGCTTCCATGAGTAAACCGAACATTCTTTTGTCCTTGGGGAAAAATTGTGCAATGATAGCAGTAGAAGCATGGGCACGGTGCGCGGTTCCAAAAGCATCATTGACATAAATATCCCCTAACTGGCTTAATTTTTCTGCAAATGCTTTATCGCCCTTTTCTTCTTCCGGGTAAAACCGAAGGTTTTCCAGTAGTAGCACCTGGCCGGATTGAAGATTCTTTGCTTTATCAACTGCTTCCTGACCAACGCAGTCACCTGCAAACTGAACTTCAACGCCCAGTAATTCACTGATCTTGCCTATAATATGTTTTAGAGAATATTTATCTTCAGGTCCGTTCTTGGGTCTGCCCAGGTGGCTCATTAGAATTACACTACCACCATCAGCCAAGACTTTCTTAACGGTTGGGAGTGCTCCTCTGATACGGGTATCATCTGTAATGTCAAGCGTCTGTTTATCTAATGGGACATTGAAATCGACACGGATCAGTGCCTTTTGATTTTTAAAATTGTGGTCATTAAACCTGCTCATGTTCGTTCTATTTTGTTTGATGAATGTGGTTTCAAGTTCTGTTTGCCCCAGGAAGAAAAAAAAGCCGCTATACGGCTCCTGTAAACTGCTGCAAAAACCGGACATCATTTTGTGAATATAGGCGCAGGTCGTTCACCCGGTACTTCAATTGCGTGATCCTTTCTACACCCATACCAAAGGCAAAGCCGGTGTATTTGCCGGAATCAATTCCAAAGTTCTCCAGTACATTAGGATGCACCATACCGCTACCCAGTATTTCTACCCAGCCTGTATGTTTGCACACATTACAGCCAGCCCCTTCACAAATCAGGCAACTGATGTCCATTTCAGCACTCGGTTCGGTAAAAGGGAAATAGCTGGGTCTGAACCGCACTTTTACGTCCTTTCCGAACATTTCCTGTACAAAGAAATACAGGGTTTGTTTGAGGTCTGCAAAACTTACATTTTCGTCAATATATAATCCTTCTACCTGGTGGAAAAAACAATGGGCGCGTGCGCTGATTGTTTCATTCCGATACACCCGACCCGGGCAAATGACCCTGATGGGCGGTTTTTGAGATTCCATTACCCGCGCCTGAACGCTACTGGTATGGGTGCGCAATAACCAGGATGGATGCTGGGCGATATAAAAGGTATCCTGCATATCTCTTGCCGGATGATCTTCCGGAAGGTTCATAGCCCCAAAATTATGCCAGTCATCTTCAATATCCGGCCCTTCTGCAATGGCAAACCCCAGCTTCTTAAAGATGGAGACGATCCGGTTACGCACAATGCTTAATGGATGCCTGGTCCCCACGGCAACTGTATTGCCGGGAAGAGACAAATCCATTAAATTGTCCCGGGCATCTGTTGCAGTCAAGGCCGTTTTTAAGGCTGCATATTTATCTTCAACTAATTGTTTGAATTCATTCAGGTGTTGCCCGGCTGCCTTCCTTTGTTCGTTCGGGACATTTTTCATTTCCCCCATCAGTGCCTTTACCAACCCTTTGGTTCCCAAATATTTTATTCTGAACATCTCTGCCTGCTGGGGATCCGTCGCCGTTTCCGCTGCTATTTCCCCTTTGTAGGCTTCTAATTGCTTTAATAATTCTTCCATATTATCATTTGACTAAACACTGTCCTCTTTTCAATTTAAATCTCCATAATTTCCTTTTCTTTACCTGCAAGCACTTTATCAATCTGACCTATAAACCGGTCAGTCAGATCCTGAACCTCTTTCTCCCCACCCTTTGCGATATCCTCGCTTAAGCCGTCTTTTTGCAATTTCTTGATTTGCTCAATGCTGTCCCGGCGTAGGCTACGAACACTAATTTTACCATTTTCGCCTTCGGCTGTTGCCTTTTTAAACAATTCCCGGCGGCGCTCCTCCGTTAAAGGTGGCATAAACAGGCGGATTTGAACGCCATCATTTTGTGGTGTCAATCCGATATTCGCAGCCATAATGGCCCTTTCAATCACACTTAGCATGTTTTTCTCCCAAGGTTGGATGATAATCGTACGCGCATCCATTACGCTTATATTAGCGACCTGGGCAATGGGCGTCGGATTACCATAATATTCCGCCATGACACCTTCCAAAATAGAAGGTGACGCCTTACCTGCACGGATACGTGATAATTCTACATCCAGGTGAGCCATGCTCTTTTTCATCCCGGCTTCTGCATCTTTTAATATGGATTCAATTGATTCAGACATAAGATTTATGTTTAAGATGTGGCGAAATTACTTTAAAAGATGCTTAGCACCATGAAAATTTACAGAATAATTGCCTTTATATTATAGGATTTTCACATTAAAAAGTCAAAAAACAAATCGAAAACAGGATCTGACACACCGACAGATTTTTTCCTGATTCTCATAACAAATGTTCGCTTTGGCGCCAATACTGACCAAATAGGCGCAAATTATGTAATTATTGATAGCATCCGGTTAATTTAATAGACAATTCCCTGCTTTCACCTTAATATTTAAATTAAAATGATTTATCTTCGAACCCAAAAAATCATTCAGTAAAAAAGTAATTATTTATATGGCAGCTATTTCCCTTTTAGAGCAGACAGCTACACAGATCCGCAGAGATATTGTAAGGATGGTCCATGGATGTCAAAGTGGTCATCCCGGTGGTTCACTAGGTTGTGCAGATTATTTCACTGCGCTTTATTTTGACGTTATGAACCGAAAAGAAGGTTTTGATATGGACGGAAAAGATGAAGATATCTTCTTCCTTTCAAATGGCCACATCTCTCCTGTTTTTTATTCAACGCTGGCACGTGCTGGCTATTTTGATGTAAAAGAACTGGCTACCTTCCGTAAGATCAATTCACGCCTTCAGGGACATCCTACAACCCATGAACACCTTCCTGGCATCCGGATTGCCAGTGGATCACTCGGCCAGGGAATCAGTGTCGCCTTAGGTGCAGCACTGGCCAAAAAGCAAAACGGAGATAACAATTATGTATTCGTCTTATGCGGTGACGGTGAATTAGAAGAAGGGCAGAACTGGGAAGCCATTATGGCCGTTCCGAATCTGGACGTTGAACGCCTGATTTTGACCGTTGACTGGAATGGTCAACAAATCGATGGTCCGACCAAAGAGATTATGGATTTAGGCGATCTACCGGCAAAATTCCAGGCATTTAAATGGCAGACCCTGATTCTCGAAGAAGGAAACGATATAGCGGCTATTGCTGCTAAATTAGAAGAAGCAAAAAAATTGGCGCAGCCAGGCAAACCGGTAGTCATCCTTATGAAAACCGTTATGGGTAAGGGGGTTGATTTTATGGAAGGACATCATGAATGGCACGGTATTGCCCCTAATGATGAACAGCTTGCCAGTGCATTAAAACAACTTCCGGAAACAGAACTGGGCGATTATTAATCTCGTTGAACAAATTGATATATCAGGGCCGGTCACCAAATAGGTGATCGGCCTTTTTTTGGTGGACTTTTACCGAACGCATCGGCTGTTCACCGTTTTTGCCTTTTCCGGTTCGCTATAAATGTTTAACTTCACTTTATTAAATTTGCAAATATGAGAACAGCTATCTATGGTCTTCTGGTTTTAGTTGCCCTTAGTCTGGGCGCATGCGCGACCACAAAAAATAATGTTGAGAAAACTGCGGAGCAGGAAAAACTCGGCAAGATGGTTCAGGCAGGCAATTTTATTTATAATGCTACCAATGCCAATCCCCAGCGTATTAATGTATTGAATATCCTGCCCAATGGCGCTGGACAACAATTACAGCATCTCAGCCCGGGTTACTATTTATCCTTGGCGAAAGATACCCTGAAAGTCTACCTTCCTTTCTTTGGTCGGGCCTACCAGGCAAACCTGGACAGCAAGGATAATGGCATCGAATTCGAAACAACAGATTATAAATATCAGTTTGATCGTAATCGGCGTGGTTATTATAATATTACCATACAGGTCAACAATCAAAAATCTGCCAGTAAATTTACCCTGAATATTTCTGATGATGGCTATGGCACCCTGCAGGTACAAAGCGTTCAAAGGGATCAGATGAGTTTCTACGGACAGGTAAGCCCTCAGAAATCAGACATTCTTTAAGCGTTATAAAGTAATTAATGCGGCAAAAAACTGTCGAACGCTAATTCTATTCTCTATTTGCAAAGTAACCTTAGCAGAACTTCTATATAATCATAAAATCCCCATCGATATTAATATCAATGGGGATTTTATGATTATCAAAAAGCGCTAAATCGACTGGATGCTGAATCTTACAATATCAGCAAAATCAAATTAGGCTTTCATACTTTTAGATTGTCTTTTCCTTTCCTCTTCGTTCAATAAAGTTTTACGAAGGCGGATGTGTTTTGGTGTCACTTCAATACACTCATCGTCCTGAATGTATTCCATACACTCTTCCAGTGTCATCTGGATTTTTGGAACGATCCGTACTGAATCATCACTACCACTTGCACGCATATTGGTTAGTTTTTTACCTTCTGTTGCATTGACGATAAGATCTCCCGGTTTAATATGCTCCGCGATTATCTGTCCGACGTAAACTTCTTCTCCCGGATCAATGAAGAAAGAACCTCTATCCTGTAATTTGTCAATA
>DATJDF010000242.1:0-5257 GCA_035497555.1 Arachidicoccus sp.
GACATCTACGGTTCCTGAAACATCAAATTTCAGGAGTATCAAAGAAGTGTTCTTTTCAAGACTGACTTTGACCGCTGCGTGACAGTTTTCAAAATCCTGTGGTCCGTAATCTTCAAAAAACACATCTTCTACCTTGTATTCGAAATTGTGAACGCCCGGTTTCAAGCCCACAAAGGCAATCTCGTATGCTCGTCGGTTATTCATTCTCTCAAATTTAGGCGCACAAAGGTAAAAATTTATATCGGAATACACAAATCTCTTTTCCCCATACCTAAAACCTTCTCCTTCACCCCATAATTTGGGACGTGCCGGCAAAGATACAGGCCATGACCGGATATGCCGGCATTTTTTAGTTCTTTCTCCTAATTACACCTCAAAGGACGTCTCTTTTCTCGATAATCCGCTCAGGCGTATGGGCAGCTGCCAGTAACAGTGCTGCGCCAAACAGGCCGATGTCTTTGACAAGCATCATTGGATCACCCGTTTTTTGGACGACCCCTGGAATCTGGATACTGACTATGATAATCAGTAAGTAAAGAGCCAGTAAATAGGCTGCCAACCGGACCTGAATGTTAAAGATAAAAGCGATTGCAGCTAATATCTGTGCGACACCAGTAAAATAGATCCAAAATGTAGCAGGTGGGAATGGCACCATGGGTGCCATGGCACTGCCAGCCATTAAATGATTGATGCCAAAATACGCAAAGGGAACCGCGATCAGTAATTGTGCGATCCTGAGTAAGACACTTCTGGACATACCTGTTCATTAAAAGGGTGAAAAGATCCTGCGATCCTGGGAGGATACCATTTGGACACCCCACCGGGAGAGATTGACAGTATTAAGTTACGAATATTTTCTGAGTACAGAAAATATTTACCGGGTGTCAGACAGGTGGCTTACCCTGCCGCCGATATTCGGTGGCCCCAGGGACTATTTACAGGTTTTTTGCCTGAACAGGGATCAGGAGTCTTCTCCCTCCGGGTAAACCCTTTTTAAGCTCAGGGACCGCGATGGAGAGACAATTAAAGGGAATTTCTCTACCTGTACGTAGCTGGAATCCAGTCCAAAGCCCTTCTCCTCCCCAAGACTGATGCGTTTAAGCCAGAAATAGGATTTCATGACTAGTTTCTCAAAGAAAGGAAGCTCATTGTCATTAGACAGGAACTTTTCCAATACAACAAACTGAAAATCGCCACTGATATTACTGCGCTCCAAGCTCTCATAGCGGCTGGTGATATTCACTTCCTTATTAGCATATAACTCCTCTACGACCCTTTTCATCATCAGTTGTATCTTTTGTTCAACACGGAATCCAAGCCTGAATTCTACGCGGATAATGTCATTGGGGATGATATGCTCCACAATGAATTCTGTCGTATACGGGTCATCCACAATGTCCACATGAACAAACCAATAGATATCGGCGCGTTTGGGCTTTCTGTTGAGAATGGAATAAATAATTTTATGCTCAATTTCTTTGGGATTATTCGCACTGGACATATAGACCAGATGGGTGGAATACATCGGAATAGACTTATCATTACTGAGTTCCTGGATCATGGGCACATAATGCTCCAGTCGTACAAATTCAACATACCGGTTTTTGATTTTCCGGCTTCTGAACCAGACATACATAACGGCAAAAAGAATCCCGCCTACAACAATGGCTACATAGCCTCCATGTGGGAATTTATTGAGGTTCGCTCCAAGAAAGGACAGTTCAATGATCAGGTAAACAAACAGATATAGAAAAATCCAGACTTTTTTGGCTCTTCTGCCGATCAGGTAGTTGGCAAACAGGATAGATGTGCTGATCATGCAAAGTGTAATAGCTAAACCGTAGGCCGCTTCCATCTTGGAGGATTCCTGGAAATGAAGAACAATGGACAGACAACCAATCCAAAGTAAGGTATTAATGCCGGGGATATAGACCTGACCTTTTTCCTCGGAGGGATATTTGATTTTCATCTTCGGCCATAGATTAAGGCGCAAGGCTTCTGAAATAAGCGTAAAGGATCCGGAAATCAATGCCTGGGAGGCAATTACAGCAGCAAATGTAGCGATGATGATTCCCATTAACCGGAAGTTATCCGGCATGACAGCGAAAAAGGGGTTACGGCCCAGATCTAAAGTGCCGTGTTTATACTGCGCCAGTAACCAGGCTCCCTGCCCAAGGTAGTTCAGTATCAGGCAGACTTTTACAAAACACCAGGTGACATAAATATTTTTCCGGCCACAATGGCCTAAATCAGAATAGAGGGCCTCCGCCCCCGTGGTACAAAGAAACACGGCCCCGAGTAACCAAAAACCACCGGGGTAATCACTGAGTAACCTGATGGCATAATAAGGATTAAATGCACGAAGTACGGTCATGTTATCGGCCAGATGGGAGCTTCCCAAAATAGCCATCATAATAAACCAGACCAGCATTACAGGTCCGAATAATTTTCCGATATTATAGGTGCCGAACTGCTGCATAAAAAACAGCACGCAGATGATGGACATGACAATCAGCACAATCGCTTCCCGGGTAATGCCGGCAAAGGCAGGAATCAGTTCCAGCCCTTCTATGGCAGAGGTTACGGTTACAGGCGGGGTAATTATTCCATCAGCCAGGAGGGCGGCACCACCTATCATGGCGGGTATAACCAGCCATTTTCGTTGTCGCCTTACAAGTGCATATAAACTGAAAATGCCGCCTTCACCTCTGTTATCAGCTCGTAAAGTCAGCACTACATATTTTATCGTTGTTTGGAGGGTCAGCGTCCATATAATACAGGAGATCCCTCCAATGATCAATTCAGGAAATCGCCCTGATGGAATGATATCATGGTTAATAATTGCCTTTAATACATACAACGGAGAGGTACCGATATCTCCATAAATGATGCCTAGCGCTATCACAAGGCCTGCAAATGAAACCTTGTTGATATTGTTTTTACTCATGTTGTGTTACTTAATGTATAAGATTAAGTTATTAACGGGTGCTTCCACTTGTTAAACGGCAAAAATACGAAACGCAGATCAATTATTAATTTAAATCATCCTTACATCCGTTAGTGTGCTGATCACAACGTTCATCTTGATTAAAATTCAGGCGTTTCGCTACAATGTTCCCGGGCTTAGGTTATATTTGCTGCCAACTACCAAATTATTTGACGCCTGTGGTAAGCTTGTTTAAAGAGAAAACAACAATTGGTGTTTTCAGATTAATTATTCTGAGCCTGGTGGTGCATGCCCACTTTTTTGTGGAATCACCTACGGTTATTATACCTGCCAGCAGTGTTTTTCTGCACGACTGGCTTGCTGTTGTGGCCACCTGGCCGCCATTATTACTGGCACTTACCTACCACGTACTGATCATTATCCAGGCACTCCGGCTTAATTACATTCTGGGAAATAACAAGCTTTTCCCCCATACCAATTTTACGGTGGCGATGGCTTATATTCTGTTTACGGGCTTGCTACCTGCCTGGTGCAATATTACAGGAGCCTTGCTGGCCAACATACTGATCATCTGGCTGATTCATCTGCTTTGTAAACTATACAATACAACCAAGGTAGGGGCGATGCTCTTCAATATTGGTTTTTTGACCGGCATCAGTACTTTACTTTATCCACCATCCTACCCGCTACTATTGATTATGCTGCTGGGTATCCTGATATTAAGGCCCTTTAAAATAAATCAGCTTTTTACTTATCTGATTGGCGCTATATTACCTTTTTATTTTCTGGGCTCTTATCTCTACCTAACAGGGGATTTTAAACGTATTTGGCAGTTTATTCCTGGGCTCCACTGGTCCTTACCCATCTTAGAGCCGAAGGAAACCTTGCTTGGAATTGCTATTTTACTGATCATTTGTCTGTTGGGTGGATTTCTATATCTGCAGTCAAATATGAACAAACTCCTGATTATTGCCAGAAAATGCTGGATAATACTTTTTTTACTGCTCCTGTTTTTGCTTCCGGGATTGATTACGGTACCCGGATTTGATTGGACAGCACTACTTATTATCATGCCAGCGGCAGCAGCCATTGCCGGCAATTTATTTTATTACAACCAGCAGAAAATATTCCTTTCAATTCTTTTCTGGTTGTTCATCTTTTCTGCATGGTTTTATAGTTTTGGTGGCTGGCAACTTCTGCCAAAATAACCAAACATATAGCGGAACTTTGACAGTATGACTGGTGTTTTTAGCAGCAAATATTTTACCTTTGCACCCGCAGCCCTATTGTAAAAGATAACAGGACTGCCTAAAGGATCGATTTTAAGGAATTATACTAAAAATATAGACAATGAAATTTGGTGTGGTGGTTTTCCCAGGTTCCAATTGTGACCGGGATATGCAAGACGCTTTAGAGCAGGATCTGAACAAGGAAGTGCAGATGCTTTGGCACAAAGATAGTTCACTTGATGGCTTTACGACAGAAGACTGTATTGTGCTGCCCGGTGGCTTTTCCTTTGGGGACTACCTACGCTGTGGTGCTATTGCCCGATTTAGCCCAATGATGCAAAGTGTTATTGAATTTGCGAAAAAAGGTGGCAAAGTACTGGGAGTATGTAATGGCTTCCAGATTCTCTGTGAAAGTCATTTACTACCCGGCGTACTGACGATGAATGCCCACCAGCAGTTTGTCTGCAAAAATAGCTACCTGAAGGCACCCGACGGCAACCCATTGCTTATCCCTGTGGCTCACGGGGATGGACGCTACCAGGCAGATCCTAAAACCCTGGATGAACTGGAAGCGAACAAACAGGTATTATTCTATTATTGTGATAAAAACGGGGATATCAATGACAGCGCAAATCCAAATGGCGCTATCCGTAATATTGCAGGTATCCGTAATAAGGAAGGAAATGTTTTTGGTATGATGCCCCACCCTGAAAGGGCTGCCTCTGCTACATTAGGCAACGTAGATGGCTTGGAGGTTTTTAAAATTATGGGATTGTCTTAACGCTGCTCATTAAACATGCGTTCGGGTTTTTGGTCTATATTTACAGGACAATGTAAATTAAACTATTTTTTAAGATGAAAAAATTAACAACAACCTTGGTATTGGCACTTTTGGCCTTAGTTACATTTGCACAGCAGAACCCTGTAAAATGGAGCACTGCTGCTGAAAAAGCCGGAACGAATCAATACAAAGTGACGATTATTGCCACATTTTCTGAACCATGGCATATTTATTCACAAAATACGCCTGATGGTGGACCGGTTCCCACTTCCTTTAGCTTTGCTAAAAACCCGCTAGTAA
>DATJDF010000243.1:0-9111 GCA_035497555.1 Arachidicoccus sp.
AAGATAGCCCCGATGAGATTCCGGGCCTCTATAAAATGGTTACGGAAGACGGCTTTGATTTGGTCAGCGGCTGGAAGAAAAAACGCTTTGATAATAAGCTGACCAAAAACCTGCCTTCCAAGCTCTTTAATGCGACAGCACGCCGCAATTCCGGTATTAAACTGCATGATTTTAATTGCGGCTTGAAAGCCTACCGCAAAAAAGTGGTAAAAAGCATCGAAGTTTACGGAGAAATGCATCGTTATATTCCGGTTCTTGCCAAATGGGCCGGATTTGCCAAAATAGGAGAAAAAGTGGTAGAGCATCGTCCACGTAAATTTGGTGTAACTAAATTTGGCTTGGAAAGGTTTGTTAATGGGTTTCTTGATTTAGGAACGATTTCCTTTATCAGCCGATTTGGCAAACGACCCATGCACTTTTTTGGGCTCTATGGAAGCCTTTGTTTCTTTGTTGGGTTTTTGATCAGCATTTTTCTCATTATCAACAAATTTATCCACCCGTTACAGGGCCTGACGAACAGCCCCATATTTTTTATCGGGCTTACCGCAATGATTATTGGGATGCAACTCTTTCTCGCGGGATTTATCGGCGAGTTGATTGCCAGAAATGGAGCGGACCGAAATAAATACCTGATCGAATCGAAATTAGGGATTGACTGAGAAGCTCACGGATCAAAATAATCTATTTCTGGTAACCAGCCCATTTCTCTCTTCTAACACTGAAATCCCGCAGCATTTACCAAAAAATACCCGGTGGGAATATTAATTTTATACCTTTGTGCAGACTGGGTAATTATTGTACAATCAGCTAAAATAACCAACGTCAACCCATAACCCTAGCAAGCATATTTTTATGTCAAGTCTTTCAATTAGCCAACGTGGCCAGCAAATGCCGGCTTCACCAATTCGTAAATTGGTGCCTTACGCTGAAAAAGCCAAGGAAAAGGGCATTAAAGTATATCATCTAAATATTGGCCAGCCCGATATCGAAACGCCACCCGCAGTTATGGATGCGGTTCGCAATAATCATATGCGCGTATTGGAATACAGCCACAGTGCGGGTAATGAATCTTACCGGAAAAAACTGGCGGGCTATTACAGTACGGTGGGCATCGATGTGGATTTTGAAGAAATATTGATTACCACTGGCGGCTCTGAAGCCATTTTCTTCGGTTTTATGGCTTGTCTGAATCCCGGTGATGAAGTCATTATTCCAGAACCTTTTTATGCCAACTACAATGGTTTTGCAATGGAAGCCGGGATTCATGTAATTCCTGTTACTTCTAATATTGATAACGGATTTGCATTGCCACCGGTATCCGATTTTGAAAAGCTGATTACACCAAGGACCAAGGGAATCGTGATCTGCAACCCCAATAACCCCACAGGATACCTCTATAGCGCCGAAGAAATGGACACGCTAAAAGAGATCATCCTGAAGCATCATCTTTATCTGTTTTCAGATGAGGCGTACCGGGAGTTCTGTTATGGCGGAACTGCAATCAGCGCTATGTCACTGAAAGGGGCAGAAGAAAATGTCATATTGATGGATACCATCAGTAAGCGGTATAGCGCCTGCGGTGCTCGAATGGGTGCCTTAGTGACAAAAAATAAAGAGGTGATAGAAACAGCATTGAAATTTGCACAAGCAAGACTCAGCCCGCCCGGTTTTGCACAGATTCTGGGTGAAGCAGCTACACAGTTGCCTTCAGATTACTTTAATGGAACCCGCCGTGAATATCAAAAAAGAAGGGACGCACTGGTCGGCAGGTTAAATGCCATGGAAGGTGTTTTCTGCCCCAATCCGGGTGGCGCCTTTTATGCAATGGCCAGACTGCCCGTACCCGATTCTGAAGATTTCTGCAAATGGTTGCTGGAATCATTTTCTTATGAAGGGCAGACATTGATGATGGCACCTGCTCCGGGATTTTATGCCACTGCTGGTTTGGGGAAAAATGAAGTTCGGCTGGCTTATGTGCTGAATGTTCCTGATATTGAAAAGGCAATGGACTGCCTTGAGGCTGGCCTGAAAGCCTACCCGGAATCGCTCTAAAATGGTGCAAAAAGGCTGGTTTACAGATTTAATTAAGTTTTACATAATCTTAGTTTTTTACTAACAAATATCCTCTTATCTTTGTGCCGGAATTGAAAGGGATAGTCGTTCACAAACAATGGAAAAGCCTTGTTTGAGCTATTTAAAACAGATTGATAAAGTTACAATAAGCAGCTACAAAAACGGAGAAATAACGGGTGTAAATGCGAAAATAAAAAAACTTTTTTTCTTTTTAAACCTTTTTATTTACGAGTTGTCAAAAAGACATCAACAGAATTAAGACAATTAGAATACTAAAAATTCTGGAAGGATTAAACGGGTTAAAACCCACTTCAAGGAATATTTAGTTGACCTTTTTTCATATGGCAAGCAATCGAAGACGGTCTGTGGTTTCTACCACGGACCTTTTTTTGCGCCATATTCAATCTAAGGGAGTAACAACTGCTGTTCCGGCAGCTATTTGAAGTAACTGAAAAACAGGAGAATAATATAATGGGAAAATAGACAATCAGATAATTTTGAGCGGCGGAGTGCCAACGGCCAAGGGACCTTCTACTATAGATTTTTGCAGCTTAAAGCTGAATAAATACTGAATTATTTTGAAGAATCCGTGCGGATCAATCTGACCTTTATATAATAAAATAAAAACCGCTGCATGAGTTGTTGCAGCGGCTATATTATTTTATTATTGTGATAGATGCTTTTACCTAATAATGCCATCTGACAAATGCTTCCATGGCAGCATACTGGGTCAGTCCCAGCTGTGCATAGAGCTGCGCAGTATTCGCATTACGCTCTTCAGCCCGCTGCCAGAATTCCCGGCTGTCTGAACCCTGGAATGGAACAGAATCTTTTTGCGACTGGTGAATAAAAATACCGTAGCGCTTTTTCTTCACCTGATCCGGGCTCATGGGAACGGCCATTTCAATTTCTGCAATATCCCATTCTTGCCAGGCACCTTTATATAACCACACCCAGCAGTCCTTCAACCACTCATCGCCTTCTTGTTTTAAACGACGGAGGCTTTCAAAAATGATATCCAGGCAGACTTTATGTGTACCATGCGGATCCGCGAGATCCCCTGCGCAGAATACCTGCTGCGGTTTGATTTTTCTTAGTAATTCCATAGTAAGCCTGATATCATCTTCACCCATGGGCTTCTTTTCAATGGTCCCGGTTTCATAAAATGGTAAATTCATAAAATGAATCTGATCATCTGTCAGGCCAACATATTTAGATGTGGCTTTAGCTTCACAACGACGGATCAACCCTTTTACCGAGCGAATAATAGGCGTATCTGTGTCGGTTGCTTTCTTCTCTGCTATAAAGGCCTGTGCGTCATTCAGGATCTGGTTACTCATAGAACTGTCTTGCCTGGTCAGGTGATCAAAACCTACTGCAAAATCCAGAAAACGCGTAACAAATTCATCTGTTACAGCGATATTGCCGCTTGTCTGGTAGGCAACATGTACATTATGCCCCTGGTCCCGTAATCGCATAAATGTCCCGCCCATAGAAATGATATCATCATCCGGGTGCGGGGAGAAGATCAGGCAGGTTTTGGGATAGGGTTTAGAACGTTCCGGATGATTAGGCCTGGGATCATTCGGTTTACCTCCCGGCCAGCCGGTGATACTATCACGTAACATATAAAAAACCTGCAAATTAATTTCATAAGCGTCGCCTTCATCTGCGAGTAAATCACTCAAGCCATTCTCATTATAATCATTATTGGATAGACTGAGAATTGGTTTGCCGATTTTCAGTGCCATATCTACAACAGCCCGGCGGGTCATGGAGCTGGTCCATTCTACATTCCCGGACAACCAGGGGGACTTGAATCTGGTCAGTTCACCGGCTGCTAATTCGTCTATGACGAAGGTGCAATCGTTATGTGTCTGTAAAAAGCTGGCGGGAACCTGTTCTGTAATCGGTCCTTCTACGGCCATAACGACTGTAGGGGCTTTATTACCCCAGGCCATTAGAATAACTCTTTTTGACTTTAAGATGGTGCCCAGGCCCATGGTAATGGCCAGTTTGGGCACTTTTGAAAGGTTCACAAAATCCCGGCAATTGGCGATTCGGGTATTGTTATCCAGGATCAGCAGCCTGGTTTTAGAAAACATACTGGAGCCAGGTTCATTAAAGCCGATATGTCCATTCTGGCCCAAACCAAGAAGTTGTAAGTCGATACCGCCGGCAGCATCAATGGCATTTTCATAGGCGGTACATGCTGCTTTAATATCCGATTTTTCTAATTCTCCATTGGGGATGTGGATATTAGCAGGATCCATATCAATATGGTTAAAAAGATGCTGGTGCATGAAATTCCAATAGCTGTTAATAGAATCTCTGCTGATCGGATAGTATTCATCAAGGTTAAACGAAATCACATTTTTAAAACTCAAGGCCTCTTCCCGGTGCATGCGTACGAGTTCTGCATACAGCTGAATAGGAGTGGCGCCTGTTGCCAGACCCAATACACATTTTTCATTTTTTTCTGCCTTACTGCGTATTAAAGCAGCAATTTCCTGAGCCACAGCCAAAGAACCCGCATCAGGCGTTTTGTAAATTTCTACCGGAATTTTCTCGAAAGAATCAACCATGTTCATAATTTAGTGGAATTTGTTTGGTGAATGTGAACTGTAAAGTTAATTTAAAAACCGTTATGGTTTGGTAAGTAACACAAACGTTTGTGGTGTTTTTCAGGTAAAAAATTACTTCAGTTAATAGACTTTCTCCATCAATTACCGGAGCATATTGACTGTGGCTGGAATCCCTGAATTTTGGTCGCAGGTCTCGATTTTCATGCCTGCCGTGTGGAGATTCGAAAATCTCCATGTACATTTGAAATCTAAAAAGTCCATCATGAGCTATTGCACCTTTGTCCAGGCTATTACGGAAGAAAAAGATCTGATTCACAAAAATTACCATGACCACCATTACGGATTTCCTATTCAGGAAGATGACGCCTTATTTGGCCGCCTCATTCTGGAAATAAACCAGGCTGGTTTATCCTGGGCTACTATTTTAAGAAAAGAATCCAACTTCCAAAAGGCATTCCACCAGTACTCTATTCAGAAAATCGCAAAGTATGGTCAAAAAGATTTTGACCGCCTGATGCTGGACGCAGGGATTATCCGCAACCGGCTGAAAATTAATGCAGTTATTGAAAATGCAAAAACCATTCTACGCTTACAAAAGGAGTATGGTTCCTTCAAAGCCTGGCTGGATGAACATCATCCCCTGACCAAAAAAGACTGGACCGCATTATTCAAAAAAACATTTAAATTCACAGGAGGAGAGATCGTAGGTGAATTTCTGATGAGTACCGGCTACCTGCCTGGAGCTCACGATGCGGATTGTCCCATAGGGATTCAATTGGCTAAAAATAAAGGCAGCGCCGATAAAAACAATAGTAGAAAGCCAGCAGCCAAAAAGGTCGCATCAAAGCAATAAATAAGCGTCATCAGGGATGGGTTGGATGAAAACTAACGAAGAATGTGGATAAATGTGGATTATTTTACATTTTTTAAATTATTTATATCAAAAAAGTGCACTATTTTTAAACAAAAAATATGGAAACACAGCTGACGAAAATTGACATGACAGGAAATCCTGCACCCCTTGGGCTTTTGGGCTTTGGAATGACAACCGTCTTGCTCAATGTCCATAACGCCGGATTTGTGCCAATTAGTAGTATGATCCTGGCAATGGGTATTTTCTACGGGGGCATTGCACAGGTCATTGCTGGCATCATGGAATGGCGTAAAGGCAATACCTTTGCCTGTACTGCATTTATCTCCTATGGATTTTTCTGGATGACCCTGGTCGGTCTACTCGTACTGCCTAAAATCGGCTGGTGGGATCCGGTGACAGAAATGGGGCCAACCATGGGCGTATACTTATTTATGTGGGGATTATTTACTTTCGGGATGTTCTTTCCGACACTAAGGTCAAGTCGGGCTTTGCAATTTGTCTTTGGATCCCTGACTATCCTGTTCTTCCTATTGTCTGCCGCTGAATTCACCGGCAATGCAACTTTAACCCAGATCGCTGGTTATGAGGGTATTATATGCGGATTGTCCGCTATTTATACCGCATTAGGTGAAATCATGAATGAAACCTACAAAAGAACAGTCTGGCCTTTAGGTCAGGTTCAAAAATAAAGGAATTGACTTAAGACAGTGGCTTTCACCGGCTATTTACGGCCGCTGAAAGCCACTGTTTTGACTTGCCGGCAAATTGCTTACTTTTGCAGCATCAAAAAATAAAAGATGCTAGTTGGTTTTAATAATGTAAGTTTTGAATTCGGGGCCAGAACAATTGTTGCAGAAGCTACCTGGCACATTCACCCAGGGGAGCGTATTGGCCTGATTGGGTATAATGGTACAGGTAAATCCACTTTACTGAAGGTGCTGGTGGGCCAGTACCTGCCTTCCGTCGGCACGGTCGAAAGAGGAAAATCTACGACTATCGGGTATTTGCACCAGGACCTGTTAAGCTTTGACACCCAGGAGAATATTCTTGAGGTCGCGATGGGTGCTTTTGAACGTATCCGGTTCCTGGAAAAAGAAATCGAAAGGATCGGGATTATACTTGAGGCGAGCAATGATGAAAAATTATTGGAAACATATACCGATTACCTCCATGAAATGGATGTACTGGACGGGTATGATATCCAACACAGGACCGAAGAGGTTCTGCACGGACTGGGTTTTAGCAATGAAGAGCTGGTGCGCCCGTATAAAACATTCAGCGGTGGCTGGCGGATGCGTGTGCTGCTGGCTAAAATGATTTTGCAGCAACCCGATGTATTGCTACTGGATGAACCGACCAACCACCTGGATTTACCCTCTATTGAATGGCTGGAAAGATATCTGTCAAATTATAAAGGCAGCGTGGTCATCGTTTCGCATGACCAGTTCTTCCTCAACCGCATGGTCAATAAGATCGTAGAATTATATCAGCAACAGTTACATATCTATTCTGGTGATTATGCCTATTATCAGGCAGAAAAACTGCAAAGAATTGAATTACAGCAGCGAGCTTATGAAAACCAGCAGGAATATATAAAACAGCAGGAACGCTTTATCGAAAGATTCCGTGCCAAGGCGACCAAGGCCGCCCAGGCGCAGTCGGCCATGAAGCGACTCGATAAGATTGACCGGATTGAACAGGTAGAGCTTCAACGGCCTAATCTGAAAATCAATTTCCAGATAGACAAACAACCAGGGAAAATCCTGGCCACTTTAAAGGCAGTCAGTAAATCCTTTGATGACCGTATTATTGTCAAAAATGCAGCCGCTGAAATTGATCGTGGGGATAAAATAGCCCTCATCGGTGCCAACGGGAAAGGAAAATCTACCCTGCTCAGAATTATTGCCGGCACAGAAACCTATGAAGGGGAGCGGATTTGGGGACATAATGTAGAAGAAAGCTTCTACGCACAGCACCAGCTTGAAAGTCTGAACCTCGAAAATAATATTCTCGAGGAAATGCAACTCTGTGGAAGTGGTAAAACAGAATTGGAACTCCGCAGTATGCTGGGTGGTTTTATGTTCAGCGGAGATGATATTGATAAGAAGATAAAAATCCTGAGTGGGGGCGAAAAAGCCCGTGTTGCCCTGGCTAAAGTTATTGCCAGTAAATCCAACTTCCTGATGCTGGATGAACCGACCAATCACCTGGATATGCATACAGTGGATCTGCTGGCCAGCGCACTGAATAAATATGAAGGCAGCCTGATTTTTGTTAGTCACGACCGGTATTTTATTTCCAAAACGGCCAATAAAATCTGGGAAATCGTAGATTATGAAATCAAAGAGTTCAAAGGCAACTATGCAGAATACATGGAGTGGAATGAATTGATGGCCAAACGCCAAAAGGAAGCTGGTTCAGGCAAGAAAGCGGCTAGCTCCGTTCAAACAGAAGCGCCGCAGCAGCAGGTGGTTGCTAAAACGGTTGCCCCGAAAGAAGTGCCAGGCGAAGCGCCGGTCGTCCATCAGGGGCGTAAACAGCAGGATAGTCGTCAACTGTTGCAACAACCGGGTAGGGAACAGAAAAAAGAACTCCAACGCCTGCAAAAGCAAATGGAAAAAGCAGAGGCTCAGCTAGATCAGTTAAAAAAAGAAAAGACCGCAATAGAGCTGGAAATGTCGCTCCCTGCAACCTATGCACAACCGGACAGGTTCCAGCAGTTGGAAAATAATTATAGTACGGTAAAAACGCAACTTGCAGCGACGGAAAAGGAATATGAAACAATTTTTGAAAAAGTAATGACTTTGGAGGATGCCTGATAAAAGGTACAAGAACGGGTATATTCAGGTATACTTTGGTATACTTAGTTGCATGCGGGTATACTAATATTTTTCCTGGTTCTATCAACATCTCTGGTGTCATTTACCGCTAAAATCGGTGCACTGGTCGGATTTTAGGGCATCTTTCCAAGAAAAATCAGCCTTCAAAACCTTCGCTGGCTTATCTTTGCACTCAATTTCTAAGTATGGTATATGGAATTATTGCGGCGGGTCTGGGTTCAAGATTGACAGGGGACGGTTATCCTGGCTTTAAGCCCATGGTGGAAATTCAGGGCGAAACGCTGATTGCAAGGCTGATCCGGATATTCAACGCCAATGATGCGACCGCTATTAGGCTGATTCTCAATACGTCGCAACAAATTTTAGGGTCGTATATTCAAGGTTTAGTTTCCAATGTCCGCCTTGAGATATTATATAAAGATACACCCAGTTCCTTCCATAGTTTCCATGCGCTTATTCAGCCTGCCACTGAACTGGAGGAAATCTGTATTTCGACTATTGATCCTATTTTCAAAGAAGAGGCATTTGAGGCATACATTAACGCTTTTAGGGCGCAAAAATCCCTGGACGGTCTGATGGCCGTTTCTCAGTTTGTCAACGATGATGCACCGCTACATGTCCATGTAAACGGCCAGATGGACATTTTGGAATTTTCTGGTACGAAGCGCTTAGAATTGACTTCGCCGGTTTTTGTTTCCGGTGGGATATATTGCCTAAGAAAGAATGCCTTGAATCTGGC
>DATJDF010000244.1:0-3791 GCA_035497555.1 Arachidicoccus sp.
CTCCAGACCTGAGCAGCCGGCCAGCAAAAATACCAAGCATAGCAGTTCCGATGGCCGGCACCGTAGACAGGATACCTTCCGGATCATAGCTGCCCCGCAGTATTTTGCCCGGTAACAATAAACGGTCGATATAACTGGCCAAACTTCCTTCCGGCGTTAATACACCAGCTCCATAACCAGGAACCGGAACGAGGGTCATAAGTAAGGAGTAACCCCAAAGAATGGCTATAAAAATCAGCACCTGCTGTTTTAGCGTCGTATTCATATAGATCATCGCAGCAAAAAAGCAGCTAAGCCCGATTCTGCCTAAAACACTCGCGAATCTTGTCTCTGCGTAGGGTAAGAAAGCCAGATCACCGTTAATGACCATACCGAGTACAATCAGTATAACACATCGCAGCAACAGGTGCCTGTATATTTTTCTCTTTTCCTGCCTGCTCTCCTCCCCTTGCAGGTTTGCCAGTTTTTTGCCGATGGAAAAAGGCATGGCCACACCCGCGATGAATATAAATAATGGGAAAATCAAGTCATAAAAGGTAAACCCGTTCCAGGTGCTATGGTGTAACTGTCCATCCATCCACAGCAGTGCAGAAAAGCCGGTCGCACTGGCCAGTCCGTGGACAATGCCTTCCCCACTGACGATCCAGAACATGTCAAACCCTCTAAGTGCATCTAGGGATTTTAAACGATTCGTTATTGCCATTGTTTACCTATTTTGAGCTTCCAGGGTGATTGTTTTAATTGCTTAGAAATTCCTGTAAATTCTGAGTACGTTGTATTATGTCATATGAATACCCCGCCTTACATGTTACAATAGGCTAAATATACTCACCAACCTTGGTTATGATGTATCTGCCCGGCTAAAAACACGGCCCTCACCATAAGCCGATCATCCAGCAAGACCAGATCAGCATCCTTACCCACTGCAATAGAGCCTTTTTGCTGTTCAATACCCATGATTCTTGCAGGGGTCAGACTCATCATGCGAATTACTTCAATTAAAGGGATATGGGCCAGATTTACCATTGTCCGGACTAACCGGTCTGCAGTAGCAATGCTTCCCGCAAAGGAAGTCCGGTCGGGTAATTTGGCTACCCCGTCTTCAATGATCACATCCATTCCATTTAATTTTGAACCCAGCCTGCTTTCTTTTACATCGGTACCTGCAGCCCGCATCGCATCTGTAATCAGCGCTGTACGATCCGTGCCTTTTATTTTATGAATCAACTGCAATAGCGGGACAGGCAAATGAACACCGTCGGCAATGATTTCAACATCGATTTCATCCATCAGATAAACAGTTTCTATGACACCAGCGTGGCGCATCGCGTTGCGTCTGGTGACACCTGACATAGAGGAATAAAAATGGGTGGCAAGGCTAAAGCCGTTTTCAAAAGCATCTACGACATCTTCATAGAGCGCATCCGTATGCGCGATTGCCGGTAAAATATGGTGGTCTCGCATGTGCTGCCCAAACGCCAATGCGCCTTCTATTTCCGGGGCCGCACTCCATCTGGCGATAATATCCCCATGTTTTTCTACAATCTCTTCGTATTCCGCCGGATCAGGTTTACGAATATATTTTGGATCCTGTGCGCCTTTTTGCGCTAAAGAAAAATAAGGCCCTTCAATATGCATCCCAATGAACCCCGCCCCTTCCCTGTTTTGTGCATTTGCCTGCCTGTATACTTCAAGTGTCAGTAATAAGTCTTCTTTTGCCGCAGTCAAAGTGGTGGGTACCATTGCTGTGGTACCAAATTTTAAATGTGTTTCTGCAACACGCAAAAAATCAGGCACCGTTGCGTCCATAAAATCGCTACCCCCACCGCCATGTATATGAATATCTATAAATCCGGGAGCGACATAATTGCCTTTGGCGTCAATGGTCTCGTCCGCAAAATCCGTCATATTATTGGAGCTGATCTTCACAATTTTTCCGGCATTTACCAGTATGCTCCCGTTTTCAATAAATCGGTGACTGGTAATAATACGGGCGTTTTTAATTTTTGTAGACATAGGAGTTCCTGATTTAGTAACAGTGATAATAAATTACCCATTCTGTCCGATGCTAAACTGCTGCTTAAATAGCCCTTTTTACAGCGGATTTTTAAGCAAGGCGGCAGATGCTTTCTCAAAGTAAAAATAGCAATTTGCGTGCTGCTGCAATATACTTGCCGGATAAAGATTACTCACAGGTTGTTCAATGGTATTTTTGACCGCTCTTGCCTTACGACTACCGGGAACAGAACAGATAATGTTCTTTGAAAGCATAATCTGATGAACAGACATACTTATGGCCTGGGGCGGGACCGCTTCTAAATTATCAAACCAGTCTTCATTGACCTGTTGCTGCCGGCAGTCCTGGTCCAGGTTGGCAACAAGATAAGGAGATTTCGTGTCAAAATCGGCCGGAGGATCGTTGAAGGCCAAATGGCCATTTTCACCGATTCCTACAAGGGCCACATCGATGGGCTTCACCTCAATAAGTGCAGCTAGTCGCTGACACTCAGTTTTCGGGTCATTATCTCCATTAATCAGATGCACTGCTTTTAAGGGTGGTACCTTATCTAAAAATCGCTCCTGCAGGTATTTTCTAAAACTGGCTTTATGGGTAATCGGTAGACCTATGTACTCATCAAGGTGAAACATCGTGACTTTATCCCAGTCAATTGCCTCATCATTAATCAGGGCTTTTAAAGTTTCAAATTGACTGGATCCGGTCGCCAGTATAATCCGCGCCTCACCCTTATCGTCAATCACTTTTTTGATCATTGCTGCTGCTTTTGCGCCAGCAGCCTGGCCTAATCCTTTCGTGTCGTTTTTAATTATTATGTTCATAAGATTTGTTTTTCAGTTGATCGTTATTATGCCTGGGCAGCGTGGACGGGAGTTAAATTGCCATGATCAATAGAGATATCAATGGGCATATTACTTTTCCAGGAGCCGCGCGTGAAGTCGGGTACATTAATCGCCGCTGAATTGTTGGCGACCGACCATTTGCTCAGCGGCCCGATGGATGTCCAGAGTGCAGCGTCATAGACATCATTATCCATAGGAAGGCCGTTGCGAAGACAGTCGATCCAGCGCCAGTCCATTAGAAAATCCATTCCACCATGACCACCGACGATTTTGGCCATTTCTCCCAGTTTTTTTACAATAGGTAGTGTGTATTTGTCCTCTAAGGCTTTTATGGCCTGGTCGTCCAGCCAGCTTTCATGTGAATTGGCGATTTTGCCAGGCAGGGGATATTTCAACGCACTTCCCTTTGTGCCACTGATCAGGTATATCCTGGAATAGACACGAAGTGAGCTCACATCGTGCTGCAGCATGATTGTTTTCCCTTTACCGGTTTTGATAACTGAGGTATTCATGTTTCCCCTGAATTTGTCATCCAGAAACTGTCTGAATGCCTTTGGATCTTTTTTGTAGGACCGCTTTTCCAGCCCTTTCATAGTGAAATCATCGCCACTCATCGATATCAGGTGACCAAGATGATCACCTCTGTTAATATTCATCACCTGACAGATCGGACCTAATCCATGCGTTGGGTATAAGTTGCCACTCCCTTTAATGTTTTCCTTTAGTCGCCATAATTTGTACCTTGCCTGTTCGTCAAACAGGCTCTCCACATTGTTATGGATATAAGCGCCCTCGCAATGAATAATTTCTCCAAAATAGCCTTGCCTGGCCATATTAAGTGTAAGTAGTTCAAAGAAATCATAACAGCAGTTTTCCAGCAGGATGCAATGTTTTTTATTCCTTTCTGAGCCGTTGACGAGTTCCCAACACTC
>DATJDF010000245.1:0-5481 GCA_035497555.1 Arachidicoccus sp.
ACCGGGCAGTGGATCCGCAGACAGGGACCGTTAAAGTGCGTTTGTCTTTTGATAACGAAAAAAATATGCTCAAAGCTGGTATGACAACGACGGTACGTGTGAAAAGTGCCAATGATGCCAAAGCCTTGTTGATTCCACATAAAGCAGTCGTAGAGCAACTAGGAGAGTATTATGTATACCGTGTGACTGACAGCAGCACCGTTACCCAGCAGAAAGTTCAGCTGGGCCAACCGATCGGCGGCGATATCATCATTCAAGGTGGGCTGGAAGCCGGACAGGTTATTGTTACAGAAGGACAACAGAAACTTGCAGAAGGCGCTAAAGTTTCTATCGGTGCGCCGGTTCAGGGGCAACCTCAGGGTGCTCCTGCCGCAAAAAAATAACCCATTTCTGAAGAGAAAACCGCTCTACAGTAAGGGATTTGAACAGCAGATCCCCCGCTGAAAATAGAGCAGAAAATAATTAAGAATGATAGCAGATACTTTTATAAAGAGGCCGGTCACAGCCATTGTTGTTTCCATTGTGATTGTACTTGTTGGACTAATTTCGATTTTCATATTACCTATATCGCAATATCCCAGCATTACCCCGCCCACTGTTTCTATATCCGGGTCCTTTACAGGGGCGGATGCAGAAACGATTGAACAGACGACTACTACTGCCATAGAAACCCAGGTGAATGGTACGCCGGGTATGACATATATGACCAGTAACAGTACCAGTAGTGGTCAGGCAAGTATCACTGTGAATTTTGATATCGGAACTGATATCGATATCGCCACCCTTGACGTACAGAACAGGGTAAGTGTCGCTCTGCCGATGTTACCTGATGCGGTAAAAAGATTGGGTGTTACCGTAAAGAAAAGAAACCCGGACATGATGATGGTTTTGGCACTTTACTCACCGGGCGGCTCACATAATTCTGAATTCCTCGGTAACTATGCCAATATTTACCTGAAGGATGCCATTCTTCGCGTACCTGGCGTGGGTGATGTATTTGCTGTAGGTGACGACTTCAGTATGCGTATTTGGCTGAATCCAGAGAAACTCGCAGCGATGAGCCTGACACCAACGGATGTTACAAATGCGATTGCCAGCCAGAATTTACAGGTTGCTGCCGGAACCATTGGTGGTAATCCTCAACCTGCGGATCAGAGCTTTGAGTACTCTGTATTGACCAATAGCCGGCTCAACACCGTGGATCAGTTTAAGGATATTATTGTCCGCGCGGATCCTACGACCGGTAGCCTGGTCAGATTGAGTGATATTGCCCGTGTTGAACTAGGGCATTTTGATTACGGAAAAAATGCTTTTGTCAACGGACACAAGTCCGCTTTCATGCTGATTTATCAGGCCCCAGGCGCCAATGCCCTGGAAACCTATGATGGCATCATGAAGTCACTTGAGAACCTGAAAAAGAGTTTTCCAAAAGATATTGAATACGCTGTTCCTTCAGAAACAGCAACTGTTGTACAGGTATCCATTAATGAGGTACTGCATACTTTTATAGAGGCCTTGTTACTGGTGGTGCTCGTTGTATTTTTGTTTCTACAAAATATACGCGCTACAATTATTCCGTTACTGGCAATCCCGGTATCGCTCATCGGTACGTTTATTTTCTTTATACCACTGGGTTTTACGATTAATACCCTGACGCTTTTTGCCTTCGTACTGGCAATCGGTATCGTGGTGGATGATGCCATTGTGGTGGTCGAGGCGGTACAGCATTATATTGATACAGAGAAGATCTCGCCAAAGGATGCCACCAAAAAGGCCATGAACGATATCTCTGGTCCCGTTGTTGCCATTGCGCTGATCTTAGCAGCGGTATTTGTGCCGGTAAGTTTTATACCGGGGATTTCTGGTCAGTTGTATCAGCAATTTGCTATAACAATCGCTGTTTCGGTTATCATCTCTGCTTTTGTAGCACTGTCACTGACACCGGCACTTTGCTCGACAATGCTCAGGCCACATAAGGAAAAAGAAGAGAAGCCACGCGGGCTCAATAAATTTTTTGCACATTTTAATCGTTGGTTTGAAAAGGTGACGATGCGTTATACAAGAGCAGTTGCTAACTGGATTCGTCACACACCACTGGTGGTGGGCTTATTAGTTGTAATCGTTGTTGCATTGATTTTTCTTTTCAAATCAAAACCGACCGGGTTTATTCCCCAAGAGGATGAAGGCCGTTTATATGTTACTTACCAGATGCCGGAAGGTACTTCGACGACAAGAAGTATTGCCATGATCAAACAGATTATGGATTCTGTCAGAAGTATACCTGCTGTGGGTGTTGTAGGGGGACTGGCTGGTCTGAACATTGCGAATTTCTCTTTCAAATCGAATGCTGGTACTATGTTCGTCAGTCTTAAACCCTGGGATCAAAGAACAGACGATAAGGATAAGTTAAATGGTGTTATTGCAGAAATTCAGCGAAAGACCAGTGGTATCAAAGAGGCGACCATCATGGCGATGGGGCCTCCAGCCATCCCGGGTCTGGGTGCGACTGCCGGTTTTAATTTCCAGTTGCAACAACGTGGAAGTACGGATAATATCCAGGCATTTGAAAGAGTGGGACAACGCTTTTTAGGTGCGATCAACCAGCGTCCTGAAATCGCTATGGCCTATACCTTCTTTAATACGAAAACGCCAGCTTATCAGATTAATGTAAACCGGGATAAATCCAGGAAGTTAGGCGTGAATGTATCGGATGTCTATAGTACCATGTCTACGCTGTTGGGTAGTAGTTATATTAATGACTTCAATCTATATGGCAGAAACTTCCGTGTAATGGCGATGGCCGATAGTACTTTCAGGTCCTCACCGACAGATCTGAATGATTATTATGTTAGAAACGCGGTAGGCGGTATGGTGCCAGTCGGCGCTTTGATCGATTCAGTGCAGACGATTGAAAACCCGGCTGTTATCTCGCATTATAATATTTACCGTTCCATTGAAATCAATGGAGCGCCTAAACCCGGTTATAGTAGTGGTCAGGCGATTGAAGCCTTGAAAGAAGTCGCTGCAGAGGTATTACCTTCTGGATATGGTTATGAGTTTTCCGGGATGTCCAGAGAAGAAATAAAGGCCGGTCAGAGTACAGCCATTGTATTTACTGCCTCGATTATCTTTGTTTTCTTATTCCTTGCAGCCTTATATGAAAGCTGGAGTGTACCTTTTGCCGTACTGTTTGCAGTACCCGTTGGATTATTTGGATCCATGCTGACCCTTTATTTTCTTCCGAGTCTGACCAATAATATTTATGCTCAGATTGGTATGATCACCTTGATCGGGCTGGCAGCGAAAAATGCCATTCTGATCGTTGAATTTGCAAATGAGGGGGTGCAGCAAGGCCGGGATATTGTAGAGGCGACGCTGCACGCTGTGCAGGTGCGGTTGCGACCGATTCTTATGACCTCCCTTGCGTTTATTTTAGGGGTAATGCCGCTGGCCTTCGCGTCAGGTGCTGCCTCTGTCTCAAGAAGAACAATTGGTTGGACCGTAATGGGTGGGATGGTCGCTGCGACCTCGCTGGCTATCTTTATTGTCCCTGTCTGGTTCGTGCTGATTACCAAACTTTCCAAACGCAAAAAAGTGAAAGTTGATTTGCGCGAATAACAGCCGTATCTTATAATTATAAAAACTCTCCGATCTTCAAAGAACTTGTGATTGGCGGAGGGGAGTTCGAAATACAATTAAAAACGGCCGATCAGTTCAATACCGATCGGCCGTTTTTATTTATTTAGCCGCTAATATTTAGAGCAGGCTTAGGATTTATAGATTGCCTCTTTTTTCCTGTTCCTTTTCAATCGCTTCAAAAAGCGCTTTAAAATTACCCGCGCCAAAGCTTTGTGCTCCTTTACGCTGGATAATCTCAAAAAAGAGCGTAGGTCTGTCTTCCACTGGTTTTGTAAAAATCTGCAAGAGGTAACCTTCCTCATCACTGTCCACCAGGATGCCCAGTTCCGCTAAGGGTGCTAGGTCTTCGTCAATGTTTCCGACTCTGGCAGTCAATTGTTCGTAATAGGTGGCCGGAGGTGCACTCAGAAATTCAATTCCCCTTGCTTTTAAGGCGCGGACCGTTTTTACAATATCATGTGTAGCCACTGCAATATGCTGCACACCTTCCCCTTCATAAAATTCCAAATATTCTTCAATCTGCGATTTTCGGATGCCTTCGGCAGGTTCGTTAATCGGGAATTTGGCGTAGCCATTCCCGTTACTCATTACCTTACTCATCAAAGCGGAATATTCAGTATTGATCTGCTTGTCATCGAAGGACAGGATATTGACAAATCCCATAACATCTTCATACCACTGAACCGTTGGTAACATCCGGTTCCAGCCAACATTGCCTACACAGTGGTCTACATAAAGCAGACCCGTTGGCTCAGGCCGGTAAAGGGGTTCCCAGAGAATAAATCCCGGCAGGAAAATTCCCTTATAATTTTTGCGTTCAATAAACATATGAACCGTCTCTCCATATGTATAAATACCGGATTGCCAAGCCTCCCCAAATTCATCTTCCAGTCTGACAGGTTCCAAATAAGGTTTGGCGCCTCGTTTAAGTGTCTGCTCAAAAGCCGAGCGGGCATCGTCTACCCAAAGTGCTAGGATTTTGACTCCATCCCCATGGCTCAGTACATGCGTCGCGATGGGGGATTCAGAATGTAAGCCAGAGGTAAAAATAAGACGGATCTTGCCCTGCTGAACTACATAAGAGGCCCTGTCTTTAACGCCGGTTTCCGGCCCTGCATAGGCCAGCGGCTGAAACCCGAAGGCCGTCTGGTAGAAATGGGCTGCCTGTTTAGCATTCCCTACATAAAACTCAATATAATCTGTGCCGTTAATGGGCAGGAAATTTTCTGCCCGGGCAATTTTATCTGCAAATGTTTCTGTTTTCATTTTTAATGGTAATAAAGTATCGTTTTTAAATGGTCAGCGCTCGAATTTTCTCTAAAAGCCGGATTTAGGGTACGCCATATTAGGCGCAATTACCGGAGGATATTATATGGGACAAAGATCACTGACCACATGGCCATCACTGAAGCTCTGAGATTACAGTTCATAAAAGGGTTTGTTGTTAAAAATTAAAATAGAAACTTTAGGTTTATTTGTAGCGCAACTGCTGGCGGTTTAGGTCGACTGCCAGCTCTTATAGTAATTTTCATCCTCAATATCTAAGGCGGCCTGGGTCAGTTTTAAAGGTTTGAACGGGTCGATCATTACGGCCAGTTCGTCCGTACTTTCCTTGCCGATCGATTTTTCCACCGTTCCGGGATGCGGGCCGTGGGGTATTCCACCCGGGTGTAAAGTGATCTGCCCCTTTACAACACGCTTGCGACTCATAAAATCTCCATCCACATAATACAGTACCTCATCGCTGTCTACATTGGAATGGTTATAAGGCGCCGGGATGGAAAGTGGATGGTAATCATATTTACGGGGTACAAAAGAACAGACTACAAAATTATGTCCTTC
>DATJDF010000246.1:0-17097 GCA_035497555.1 Arachidicoccus sp.
TACGAGGTACGGCCTTTTTCACTACTTTATATAAAACGCATCTATTAACGCCTCCAATATTTTACCCTCATCAGTCAATTCATAATTTATATCAAATCCTTTTTTTTGTAATTCTTCACTTGCCCAATCACGTATTTCATCTACAGTCGACTCATCAACTTCTATAATTACAGATTGATTTTCTTTTCTGATTTCCTTAAGTTTCAATCTTAATACTTTTTGATCCTCAGAAAAACTATAGCCCAGATAGTCAAACTGGTTTTTACTAAGCTTAATTATCATTGCCCTAATTGTTTTAAAAGTTTTGCTGCCTTGCGTGAAGATGTAGGATTAACAGATATTATTCTGCCAGTTTGAGGGTTAACTACTACTTCGCCAAATTGACCAATAAACCTTTGGCTTTGTCTATCTAATTGGTCTGTTACGACATTGTTGATTTTTAACGGATTTTTTATTGCATCAAGTATAGCATTAGGTTTAACTCCACTTCTTCCAAAACTACCAATTGCCCTATCTACTCCGTGACTTGTAAATCCTGTTATTTTAATGCCATTTGCAGCTTCAATACTCCCCTCAGCAGCTCCAGAAACCTCTCTCAAAGATAAATTGCTTATTTTACTCGTAGTCGTTTTTGAGAGTAGGGATAAGCTTAGTACTTCAGGTGCGACCTGAATGACACCATCCAAAGGGACTACTGATGCTAGAGTATTCGTTGTCGTTAGCACATCCCTGTATGGTGCAGATGCATCTACGATATCTGTCGCAACAGCACCCGCTTTAACTATCTTTGCACCTACTTTACCAATATATTTTTCATTAGATCCTCCTGATGTGTCTCCAGAAAGCCTGACCGTTGCATCGAAGCTTTTGTTATATCTATCTGCTAGTTGAATAAACCAATCCCAAAAATTTGAAATTTCAAGTCCCTCCATTTCCATCCTTGTCGTGACCTTATTCTCGCTAAAAGCATATGTAGAGTTATAAACATACTTATCTGTTAAAGGATCTATTTGCCAAAACCTTCCAATTTGTGGATCATGTACTCTGTATTTAAATTCATAAATATTCGCGCCTAAATCTTCATTATACTCCTGATTCTGAAAGGTATTTTTGTAATTGTGCAAATTTCCTGTGGCTTCCAGCCCTATTGTTTTTTGCTCTAAACCAAAAGGATAATAACTGTTGGCCTCCAGGATGGGCGAGGACACATTATAGTCATCTGTAATCATCATTCGTGTATTACCCAGATGGTCTTTCAGGAAGTAATCGTACACCCAGCCTGTGTCAGCTGTATTCGGCCTCACTCTACCTTCATCCGTGCCAAAGAACTGCAAAGTGTCATTTTGGTATACTGCACCACCGATATAAGTAGTGACGATAGTTTTAGCAGGATTAACTGTATTATCTGTTGTGCGCTTCTGTAATTTATTACCTGCAGCGTCATAATAATACCGGATGACTCCTTTGCCAGTTACCGTAATAACACTAGGTAAATTTAAGTAATTATAAATTATGCTGCTGATCTTTTTGTTTTTGTCGCTGGTCATATTGCCATTGCCGTCATTGGTGTAATCTAACGTAGTGGCTGTTTTGGTGACGGGCGCATATTTAAAATCACCGAGCGTGCTATTAAGATCATTCTTGTCATCTTTGACATTCAGCAGTTTATTGCTGTTGGGTAGGTAACTATAGGTCAGCTGATCGATGAGGGCAGAGGTTCCATCACTTTTTAACCCGTACTGATTCATACTCAGTATATTGCCGTTTGCGTCATATTTCAGGTTATTGACATCATAGTTAACGAGTGTATTGCTGAAGCCGCTACCCACATACTGGTCGAACTTAGCCCCCGTCAGCCTGCTGGTTTGGTCATAGCTGAAGTCGTATTTGCGCAGTTTCTTATCATTCGCACCTTTGCAGCTCATACCAGCGATATCGCCATTAAAGCGGGTACTGTCATAATGCACTGCACTGATCACCAAACTGCTAGCTTTATCGTAGCCAAGGTCAAAGCCAAAGTAATTGGTTGAGGGATATACAACCCTCTGGATGTCCGTGGAGCTTTCCGTGAACATCTCACCACTCAAGGTCTGGGTGGTAGTGACCGTAGCAGTCGTACTGGCACTGGTCATATCACCGACATAACCCTAGCAGCCAACCCCGGATATTATAATCATATTCCTGGCTCTCCAGGGCAGTAGTGGTGTAAGTTGTGGCACTGCTTCTCCTTCTTCCCATATCCCTTTTTTCTACCTGCCCCAGAACATTGTATTGCACTTCACTGAGGATCGCATAATTGGTCATGCCGCCCGTGACGTTGCTATTGCTCTGCTTTTGTTCGGTCCTGACCCCCCTGCCTAAATCGTCATAAGTCATTTTTGTCACCACTACGCTGGTCTGGGTAGTCGTTCCTTTTTTCTCCTCCTGCTTTTGTACCACTACCAGCGGCCATCCGGCCCAGCTGTACTGGGTAGTAGTTACATCAATCCCACCGGTAAAGTTCCGGGTCTTGGTCCGTATTACTCGACCCTTGTCATCATAGATATTCACCGTGAGTAGTGATACCACCGGCATACTGTCCAGTACCTTGTTCTGTGTCCAGGTCACCAATCCTTTTGTAATGGATAGGTCTTGGGCGGGCATCTCCGCATAGGGTAACCCAATCAGCTACTCCTTTAATCAAACAAGGTGGGTAACGATTGGTTACAATCCAACTGCATGTCCAATTGTAAAATATAGTCTATCAGGCCAAAATTATGCAACAATAGCACTGAGTATTGCTATTAAAAATAGCGCAACTGGTATTACTGTCAGTACCTCTAGTCTTTATCCCAACACAGGAACGCAGTTAATTGCGTCACTTCCAGTTGATCATTATGATATAATGATAACAGGGGAACTAAATAAATCATATAAAATTTATATTCAAGGAAATTTACAAAATACACCCAATAATGTAATCGACAACCTATATCTAAATTCACCTCTAACGATTAAGGTGGAAGAGTAATGTGTCAAACATTAGAAAAAGTTTCAAGAATCGTCAGAACTGATAAAGTATGGTTCTCAAATTCTGGAAGGATTCATTCTAATTTTCTAGATGAGTAATATCTCTTGAATGTTCTGTAAACATCAAAATACACGCGTAGATATTAAATGGTTGAACAAAATACTTAAATTCTAATTGTATTTTGAGTATTTTAATGCAAAGGGCATAACGAGCCACAATCGTTTTTTTGGCCTACGTAGAACTCATAACCGTTTAATCGTAAATATCGGAATAGGCGGGTCAAATGATTGATCTCTTTCAGGCTTATTATAGAGTAACTGTACAATATCCATTCCCCGTACCACACGACCAAATGCGGCGTAACCCAAGTGGTCGGGATTATTTACACCACCGGAATCATAACCTTTCTGGTCACCGATAACAATAAAGAATTCTGAATTAGCGGTTCCCGGTGCCTCCCTGGCCAGGGAAATGGTGCCGTTTAGATGTTTGATCCCGGTGCGCTGGGTGCTTTCATGCGGGATACCTTTTAAGGTGCGAAGTTTATCGGGATTGGTTTGCCAGATGCCACCCTGGATGAGCTCTGATTTGGAAGCATCAGTCGCCTGGTTATCTTTGTTGAGTACCCGGTAAAAACTTGCGTCATTATATAGACCCTGGTCTACATAGGACAGAAATGCGGCCACTGTTTTAGGTGCCCGGTCCGGGTATAGTGCGAGCTCTATATCTCCAAACTTTGTTTCAATGAGTACATGCGGCTCACTGTATTTCTGTCCGCAACCCAGAAGTAATAAGAGACAGAAAACAAGACTAATCGGTAAAGATAGAAGCGGTCGATTTAATTTCATTTTTTCCTATTTTAATATGATGGCTGCCAGTGGGGGTAGATGGACATGGAGCCGGTAGTGCTTTGCTTTTTTGTCAAGGGCTTCCATGGCAATTGTCGTATTATAAACATCTCCTGATCCCCAGTAATCTGAGTGATTGGAGTTGAATATCTCAGTCCATTTGGTTTTGCCGAACAAATCCAGCTGCCAGTCCCAATGTACTTCCGGTTTCATATTAAGAATGACCACTAAATCATCTTTGGACTTTTGTCCTTTTCTTTTAAAGACAATTACACAATCCTGTTCATGGTGTAGATTTACCCATTCAAATCCTTCCTTGTCAAACTGCTTTTCAAACAGAGCACCTTCTCGTTGATAGAGGTGATTTAAGGCTGTGATACATTTTTTCATCCCCTGATGGCTGGGCCAGATAAGTAGGTTCCAGGGCAGTTCTGTTTTATAGTTCCATTCCTGGGTAGAGGCAAATTCATTTCCCATGAACAGTAATTTTGCACCCGGATGGCAATACATATATGTATATAATAAACGGAGATTTGCGAATTTTTGCCAGTCGTCTCCCGGCATTTTGTAAATCATCGGGCTTTTGCCGTGAACCACTTCATCGTGGCTTAACGGGAGCATAAAATTTTCGTTGTAGAAATAGGCCATGCTGAAGGTAAAATCATTTTGATGGTGCTGCCTAATGGCAGGATCCAATTTAAAATATTTTAGGGTGTCGTGCATCCACCCCATCATCCATTTCATTCCAAATCCCATTCCGTCCTGATAGGTTGGCCGGCTGATTCCGGGCCAATCGGTCGATTCCTCGGCGATGACCTGGATACTGGGGAATGCTTTATAGAGGGATTCATTGAGTAATTTTACAAAGGCAATGGCTTCCGTATTCCCATTGCCGCCATATTCATTGGCCTCCCATTCTCCTTCTTTACGACTGTAATCAAGACGCAGAATAGAACTGACAGCGTCTACCCTGATGCCATCCGCATGGAACCTGTCGCACCAGTAATGCGCGCTGCTTAGCAAGAAACTGCGTACTTCTCCTCTTGAGTAATTAAAAATATAGGAATTCCAGTCTGGATGATACCCTTTTCGCTGATCAGCATATTCATAGGTATTAGCTCCATCAAAACGGTACAGACCATGCGCGTCTCTTGGAAAATGGGAGGGAACCCAGTCCAGGATGACACCAATATTTTCGCTGTGGAAGGCATCAATTAATTTCATAAAATCTTCCGGCGTTCCAAATCGGCTGGTGGGGGCAAAATATCCTACACCCTGATAGCCCCAGCTGCCATCGTAAGGATATTCCATTACCGGCATAAGTTCAATATGTGTAAAGCCCATTTCTTTCACATAAGGCACCAGCAAATCGATCATATTCAGATAGGAATTGTAAGATTCCTCATCTTTCGGGTTAGGACGCATCCAACTGGCAAGGTGTACTTCATATACTGAAAAGGGGCTGTCCAGCGCATTGACCTTTTTACGTTTTTTGAGCCATGCTTCGTCATTCCAGGAAAATTCTGGTGTATAGGTGATCGTTGCGGTCAGTGGGCGTTTTTCCCAATAGCAACTGTATGGATCGCCTTTATCCAGCACTTCACCTTGGCGGGTGATAATCCGGTATTTATAAAGTTCCCCCATTCCGACGCCTGGAATAAAGCCTTCCCATATACCGGAACTGTCCTGGCGGACCAGTAGCAAATGGGCATCTGTGTTCCATTCATTAAAGTTACCCACCACAGATACACCTACAGCATTGGGTGCCCAGACCGAAAAATAAGTGCCTCGGGACTGGAGTAGTTCCATCTGATGATTGCCCAGCAGGTTATATAATTGACAATGGATACCCTGTTGGAAGGCAGTAATATCTGCATCCGTAAATAGCGAATAGTTCCAAACAGGCTTACTGCTATCTACAAAATACATTTCCTCATACTTTGTTTTTGTATCCGCAGCCATAGGGGATTATTATTTTTAAGCAATATACAACATTAATATTCTTGTAACTAAGGTAATAAAGTATTATTTTCACTTGAGAAAACTGGGCACAAAACAATGGTAATATTCATCCCGGGATTGGAATTGTATAGATAACGGTGTACAAAATATAAAAAATTTGGCTTTTCAGATGTCCGGTGTTGAAATACAGTTTTCTACGTCTGTTACGCAACATATATGAAGCAATTGAATAAAATACGGATGGTTACCGGGGTACTTGCTGTGCTGCTGCTCAGTGTATTTTCTATTGCCGCCCAGACAACCATCGGTGACTGTACGATTCATTACGGGCTGACATCAGACAACAATAACCGCCACTTAGATTCCAATATCACTAAAAATGCTTCCAAGACCCTTTATGTTCGTGGAGGCATGTGCCTTTCTGTCGTCAATTTTAACGGGTTCTCTCAGTCCACCATTTATAACCAGAATGGGGATAAGGCCTATGTCCTTTATCATTTAAATGACCAGGACTACATGTCCGTACTGACCAGTAAGCAATGGTTAGCGCAATACGCAAAGTATAAAGGGATGAAGGTGGAGTACTTTAAAAAAGATACCAAAAAAATTCTGGGATATAAATGCATTAAAGCTATTGCCACACTTAAGGATGGTACGCTGATACAATTATATTATACACCGGAGTTGCGCACAACGGTCGGAGACAATCCTTATGAATTTGAAAAGATTGAAGGCCTGATTCTCGAATATGAATCTCAGATAGGCAGCAAATATAAATTTACATTTACGGCCACCAGTATTGATTTTAGTCCGGTGCCTGCCTCTAAATTCATTATACCCAAAGAAGGCTACCGTTTACTGGACCCTAATCAATTAAGAACTGAGGAGTAAAAAGATTGCGGGCCTCTTGTGAAAATCTGGCATATGTGTTTTCCAGAAATGCAAGGGCCGTGTCTGGATGATTTCCTGTTTTGACGTGATATCAACGGCGATGCAAAGTCGGGTATCAGGATGACAGACACCGATGATGTCCGCAATCAAGGCATTATTGCGGTAGGGTGTCTCAATGAAAATCTGGGTACATTGCTGAACTTTTGATTCTTCTTCTAAACTCCCAATCATTTTTCTTCGCTCTGTTTTATCAATAGGCAAATACCCGCAGAACTTAAATTTTTGACCATTCATGCCACTGGCCATCAAAGCAAGCAGTATTGAACTGGGCCCCACCAGCGGATGTACTATTGCCCCCAATCCCTGAGCCGCATCAATCAGCCTCTGGCCAGGATCGGCCACGCCAGGACAGCCGGCTTCACTGATAATGCCAACGTTTTTCCCCTCCTGAAGTGATTTTTTAAAGGTTTCAATAGTAGCTTCCTCCATTTTATGAATGGCATACCAGTCGTATTGATCTATCACCATTTCCTTCCACCATCTTTTAAAATAGCGACGTGTGGTTTTGATGTTTTCCGCGAAAAAAATGTCACATAATTTAATTCGGTCCAGAATATAGGAAGGGAGTACTTCAAATGCCTGGTCATCCTCCTGTAAAACAGTGGGGATAAGATAAACTTTGCCAATTGCCATATTAAATGTTCTAAATATTAACGAGTAAAAACAGGAGCCTAAACGACATCGCTATCAGGGATTTTTTTTTGATCCGTTTCGATTTTTTCGAATCTTAAGCTTGAGATTGCGTGGCTTATGCGGACGACTGGTGTCCTCACCCAATAGAATCCCCCAAGGTTTAAGATCATCCACACCATCAAAAAAGACTTTCAGGATTGCCATCATCGGCACGGCTAAAAACATCCCCGGTATACCCCAGATCTGATTGCCAATGATTACTCCTACAATGGTCACAAGGGCGTTGATTTTGACTTTGGAACCCACTACTTTTGGAAGTAATATGTTACTATCGATAAGATGTACAATAGAGACGACAACCAGTACGCCGATCATGGTAACCAGCTGCCCCGATGTCGCAGTTATTATCATGCAAATTATTGCAGCAGTCAAAACACCTAAATAGGGTATCAGGTTCAGTAATGCAACGATAAAAGCCATTAATAGCGCATATTTAGCACCGACAATCATAAAGCCGATAAATAATAATACCGCAACGATCAGCATTTCAATAAGTAATCCGAATATATAATTACGGATCACATATTTTGTTCTCCCAAGTATTGAAGCGACTGCCTCGCTGTGATGTTCCTTGAAACAGGCAATTAAAAACCTTACGATGAGATTGCGGTAAAGTAAAAACAGGAAAGTGTAAATAGGTACCAGTACAGTGTATTCAACCGCGGTGGATAGAGTTGAGAATGTTGTACCTACTAAAGCGGGTGCGCTATTAAGTACTTTTCCCCGCAGGTTCTCAAGAGAAGTCTGAATATTTACAGAACTAACATGGAAATGCTCCTGGATATAGGTCTGTAAGTTTCCAATTGCTGTATTAAAATGCTCCCCCAAAATAGGCAAATCCTGCTTAAAGTCGATCAGCTGTTCAGATATAAAATAAAAAATGCCAGAAATGACGATAATTGCGGCGAGCATGCAAACAATGGCGGCAATGGCATGATGTAACCCCTTTTTTTCCAGGTAATTGCAGGGTTTAATCAGGAAAATGCAAATAATGGCAGCAATAAAAAGAGGCACCAGGATGCTTTTGCCGACAAAAAGCATCCATAGAATAAGTGAAATCGTCAAGAGTACACTGCTCGCTTTGATATAAAACGGAAAGGATTTGTTTTCCATATTTGCTTATAAGTTATCACAAACCTACATTAATAGTTGGAATCAAAAACGCATAAATCCCTATTTTTCGCTGAATGGTGGTATTTTTGTTGAAATTATGTACAAACGGTTTCTGCAATATAAAGACGCCAGCATATGCTATTATATATATGGCAACGGAAACCAGATTGCCTTCTGTTTTCACGGTTACAGCAATAATGCCCGGATTTTTGAACTATTGGAAGCTCCTTTAGGGGATCGGTTCAGACTCATAGCCATCGATTTGCCCTTCCACGGAGAAACGTCCTGGCCAAGAAGTCGCCTGACCGAAATCGTCCTGACTGAGATCATCGATTTGATACTGGCTGCTGAAGCCCTCCCCCAAAAGTACTGGTTGGTGGGATTCAGCCTAGGTTGCCGGGTTTGCATCAAACTGTTCACCTTCAGACCTGCGCCTGTTGTCAGGATGATTTTACTTTCCCCTGACGGGCTTTATAATTCAATCTGGTACCGTTTTCTGGTCCGAACTGCTACCGGCCACAAGCTAATGGCCTTTTTGCTTAAAAGCCCCCGCAAGGCTATGCCCGTATTGGACTGGTGTAGAAAATTGAATATCATCAATACCTCAGTCTATAATTATGCCTGTAGTTTTGTGCATTCTAAGCGGGAAAGCACCTTGTTATTTGTGCGTTGGGTGTCTATGTCCAAATTGCATCCGAATATGAAATTGTTTAATAATCGGATGTTGGAAAGGGGTATTCCGGTAAGCATTGTTTTTGGTAAAAAAGACCAGATTACCCCTCGGCAGAATGCACAGGAACTACGTCGCTTTCATAATAAATATTTGCATATTGCACTGTGGGATGCAGGTCATCTTTTACTCCGGGAGAAATACTTACCCAAACTTTTACCCCTGTTTGAAAGTAAAAATTAAAATTATACGTCAATATTTAATTTACCCGGTCCGGCACTTAATACTATCGTCAATATATGTCGCAGATTTTACTTTTTACTATTAGCCTTCTTTGCCTACTGTATAGTGTATTTATACTACTGTATCGATATTGGTGGGATCAGCTGGAACCTTTTCGACTGGATTGGCATTTGGATAAGGAAAGTGGAAATAGCGCTTTGGTGGAGAAAATAGGGTTGGAGAAAAGGGAAGTAGGAAGCGGGTCGCTTATGGGAGGTTTACGCAAATTTTCAGTTATTATCCCTGCCCGAAATGAGGCTGACAATATAAAAACCTGTCTTCTGTCTATTCTGGAGGGAGATTATCCTAAGGATAGCTATGATATTACAGTAGTGGATGATTATTCAACGGACGGTACTGCAGCCATCGTTCAGGAGTTAATGGCGAAATATTCGCAAATAAGGATTTTGTCACTGGAAGCAGAACTGGGCAGTCACCGGGTAAATGCTTACAAAAAAAAGGCCCTGGAGCTGGCAATTTCTAAGGTGGAAGGGGACTGGATCGTAACGACAGATGCAGATTGCATTGTGCCAAAAGGATGGCTTATTTATTTTGACCAGTATATAGCTGCGACAGGCAAAAAATTCGTAGCCGCTCCGGTTCGTTTTATAGACCAGCGAACTTTTCTGAGTAGATTCCAGGTGCTTGATTTTTTGAGTTTACAGGGAGTGACAGCTGCCGCTGTAGGTGCTGGCTTTCTGAGTATGTGTAATGGTGCGAATCTTTGTTATGAGAAGAAAACCTTCCATGCGGTGGAAGGTTTTAAAGGAATCGATCAGCTGGCCAGCGGAGATGATATGTTACTGATGCATAAAATGCAGGTGCATGACGCCGGGTCTACAGGCTATTTATTTGCCCGGCAAAGCATTGTGTCTACTATTCCTATGCCGGACTTGCGTTCTTTTATCAATCAAAGAGTGCGTTGGGCCAGTAAGGCCGGAAGGTACCAGGATTGGAAAATTAAAGCCGTACTATTATTGGTTTATCTCTGGAACCTGGGGCTTTTTGGGTTACTGGTGACTGGATTTTTCAGGCCTGAATACTGGTCGTGGTGGCTTGGGTTCCTGTTGATTAAGTTTGGCATAGAATGGCTGTTTATGCGAAAGGTCGCCCGCTTTTTTGACCAGAGCTATTTACTCCGCAGTTTTCTGATCATGCAACCTTTCCATATCCTATACACGATTATAGCCGGGTGGCTCGGCCTTTTCGGTACCTATCACTGGAAGGACCGAAAAGTAAAATAGACTACCCTGGCAGTTGTGTAGGCGATCGCTGTTTGTCAGGCAATCTATTTTACATCAACTGCAAATACCGTGCACAGCCGAATTATTGCCTTGGCGGCATACCGAGTAAAGCTCTTCCATCAGAGCTGACCATGTCTAAGGACCAAAGCGGTTCCCAAACAATATCGATTTTGGTGGTACTGCCCGGGAAAGCAATTCTGAGCGCATTGTCTACTCCAGCCTGAATGGCTTCTCCTAAGGGACAGTGCGGCGTAGAGAGTGTCATCGTTACATGGATGAGGTTATTCTCTTCAAAGACTACGTCATAAACCAATCCTAAATCGATTATATTAACAAAGAGTTCAGGGTCAATTACCTGGAATAGCGCCTGCCTTGCCTGGTATTTTAGTTCATATTGGGGATCACTTGCTTGTATTATCATGGGGGATTTTCGTTTTATGCATGAGTATAATCAAAACGTTAATGCTGTATGCCAGTCCCGTCAGTATCCAAAGCACAAGCGCTGCCTGGATGAGCAGTAGCTGACCTAGCAACAAACCAATCAGTAAAAGATAGATAGCTGCTATATAAAGGAGCCATTGATATCTTAATAATTTTTCTTTATATAAATGACGGGGCATAGGGATTTTGCCTTTGCCGTTCAGTTTTTTGTAATGGCCGTTCCAGACAATGAAGGGAAGCGTTTTGAAGGTCATTCCAAGGGCAATGGCAGTGATCCAGCCAAGAATGGCTAAGACTCCATAGATCATTGACCATCTTGCGCTGTCAGCCAGCAGAATGAGTATAGGAATACAGCTCAGTGCGAACACAAGATGAATAAAAGAAAGCCCTGTAAATTGGATGGTTGGATCAAGAGGCCGTTTGATTCTGTTGCGGTACACGTCTCTTAGGTATATCAGCCAGAAAATAATCCCTGCACAGACCAGCCCAAAATAAACCAGGACCCTGTCATGAATTCCAAAAAAATAGCCATCGACGAGTAGGGAAATCAGGCCTGCATTGACAAGAAAATGCGTTATTTTTAATAACCGCGTTTTGCTGGATCTACCCAGTAAAAACATTGGCACGAGTTTCGAGCTGATGCCAATAATTAGTTGCAGAAACCATCCGGCGAGCCCCGCATGCGCGTGAAGTTTAAGGATTTCAAGATGATTTTTAGAAAAAAAGGGATACCGTAAATTGGTCGCCAGAAGCAAACCTACGAAAGTGGTAAATAGCAGCCAGAAAGCAGCCGACAGCACAAAACTTTTTTGGACAGAATAGTCTTTACAGATACGGGTAGTTTTTGCAACATTGATAAAAAACAAAATGGCAGCTATGAAGATAAAGAAACCGCCAAGCAGGCCAAAAAGAGGAAACGAAACCTTTGCAGCCCGCCAGAAAGCACCACTTAAAAGGATGGTGCCGGCAGTTAAAAATAAATAGGAATAGAAGGCCAGCTTTTCACTAAAAAGTTCCTTTTCGCAGATGACCGGAAGTAATTGGTAGCCGGCACCAAATATCAGCATGGTGCCCCAACCTAATACTGCCATATGTACAATAGAAAGGAGATGAAAATTAAAAAAACTCCCGGTTAATTTATCGGCACTGCAAAATAAAGTAACTGTCAATAACACAAAGAAAAAGGCGGCTGTACCATAAAACGGCAGAACAGCGGCATTCTTCGGTGCTTTTCCAATATCGAGGTTGGCCATAAAGCTTAGCTTAAGTGTG
Organism: Arachidicoccus sp.; assembly: GCA_035497555.1. Classification (GTDB taxonomy): domain Bacteria; phylum Bacteroidota; class Bacteroidia; order Chitinophagales; family Chitinophagaceae; genus Arachidicoccus. The sequence continues at coordinate 12,487 of DATJDF010000246.1, forward strand.
CATAATCATTAATTTAACTGCTGTCTCGGACTGGGGTAGGATAAAGATCTGATAGCCAGCCTCCATTTCTAATTGTTCTAAAAGATAAATGGGTATTCTCTTATGGTGTACAAAAAGAAGATGATCAGCGGGTAGCACTTTTAGTGCTTCCAAAATGCGGTGCATAGGTTCAGGCATTTCCAGTGCCCGAACGTCTATCTCTTTTGTCTGATCTGATGGGTATTTTGCTTTAATAGTTGCAAATTCCGCGGCCGTTAAAGTCTGTATTTTTTCAGCGGATGATTGTTTGGGCAGGGTCGTTTTAGCTGTTTCTCGGGACTGCTGCTCTTGGTTTAGTTGTTTTTCTTCCTGCCCCTTTTTTTTATCCAGTTTCAGAAAATAGGTGTAGAAGCACTTCTCCGCTGATTTCTCTGTATAGGTCAGTGCCTGATTTTTAGCCAGGAGATGCACTAATGGCGTAGGAATAAAAGTGTTGATAATACAGAGTACCTGCCCGACAGGTACCTGTCTAAATTGCTGCATGATTTCTTTTAAGGGATCATGACCAGAGGCCAGCATCTCTCTTACATCAAATTCATGGATTTTGGCAGCTGGCAGGTCAATTAACCAGTCTGGTTTAACCGACGCTTGCGTGGCCATCATACCAGGTAATTTTGATGCTATGTCACTATTATTTTCAAAGTTGTTCTTGGCTGCAGCGTTATCTTTTGTTTCGGGGTCTGCTACTGTAAAACCTAAAGGACGAAGCACACGGTAAAAGTCTTCCACCGTACAGCCGCCCATCCGGGCGGCTTCTTCGATGGTAATGCGGTTAGCCATTAATTTTCGTAATAAAGGGTTTTTCAATTTTTCAAGCGGCTTTGCTAACGTGCTGATGGCATCAATACTTGCTTTATTATCTTGTATCAATGCACTTATTCTGGTCTGTGGACTTAAGTGGATCATATTATTTTTTCTAAAAAACGTTGGAAGACTATATTAATTTATCGGCACCGGAAAACAGCAGATTGTTTTCCAGGTGCAGATAGCGGTACATCCTTATATCAAAGTCGGCTAATAATTTAAAAAAGAAAGTATAGGCATCACAGGCATCAGTCGGGGCCTGATAGTTACCTGTCAGAGCCCGGAAGTTTTTTAAAGAATCAGCCAGATTTTTATTGGCCTGTCTCTTTTGTGATAGTCCGATGCGTAATTGCCTTTGCAGGATAACCGGATCCAGGGCTGGCGCTCCTTCTAATTGTTTAATGGCTGAAAACAGAACAGACTTCTCCTGATTGACATGAAAAAGTAGCGCGGCCAGACACTGATCAAGGGTCATCTCCAGCTCAATTAGTTCCGGATGTTTATCCCGGTGTTTTTGGCTTACTTTCTGTGCCAGATCATTAAGTGCGACCGCTGTTTCTTTGATATAAACATGTTCTGTATGGGCAATAAAATCAGCCAGGAATGGAAGATCCCACTGATGATAATTTAAAATGGGTTCACTGACGGGCGCGGTGGCACCTGCCAGTTTCCTCTCGAGGTCGGCCAGTTCCATGCCGGCCTCCTGGCTCGCTTCTTTCAGGGTTTGTTTACCATTACAGGAATAGTCTATCCCCATGCTTTTAAAGACTTCGGCTTTACGCATATCTTTTGCAGCAATACTGCCGGTAGTAACTTCGCCTGTTGCGTCATCTTTAGCATTTTTCTGGATTTTAATCAGCCAGTCTTTAGGACCGGATTCTAAATATTCAAAACTAAAAATATTTCCTCTTTCACCTAGAAGTTGATAATAAACCGGTTTTGGGTCATGATCGTTATGAATTATAAAATGGGTGCCGGGCACCAATGCATCAAAATATTTGAAGATTGTTGGATGTTTTAATCTTGGTTCGATGGTAGTGACATCCAGCACTTGGTCTCTATCTATTGTTGTATTTGTCATGATAATTAAGGTTTTATGCTCGTATTATAAGAATAAAGGCAAAGATAATATAAAATATTAAAAGACCTTTTTATCTTTTATAATTTGACAATTTCCTGACTTTTAAAGACAGCTTATATTGTTAATAAAAAGCTATCAGGGTTGACCTTCCGCCATCGAAATCATAAATAGATTTAAATTACGTTTAATTACCTAAAACCTGTTTACTTTTGCAGGCCAAATTTTATGGTATGGTAGATTTGAAGAATTTTGATCCCAACAGTGTTGGAAATCCTGAAAACGGACTTTTTGGTTTGCCTTTCAACAGTGTAGAGGATGCCAGGCTGGTCGTTTTGCCTGTGCCCTGGGAAGTGACTGTCAGTTATGGATTTGGCGCAGCCAGATCCATCGAACCAATCCTTAAGGCCAGCTTGCAAATTGACCTTTTTGATCCAGACTATCAGAATGCCTGGGAAAATGGCTATTTTATGCAGGAGATCGACAAGAAGATCCTGACTAAAAGTGACTATTTACGTAAGGAAGCAGAACTTTTTGTTGATTATATCTGCCATGGAGATGCTGTGGACAAGAATAATTTCATGTGCAAAAGTATTAGGGAAATTAACGAAGGGGGTGCTTATCTGAATAATTGGGTGTATGAACGTGCCATCTCACTGTTGCGCCAAGGCAAATTGGTGGCTCTGTTAGGCGGAGATCACAGTACGCCTTTTGGATATATCAAGGCACTCGCTGAATCTAAAGGCTCCTTTGGCATACTGCAAATTGATGCACATTGTGATTTGCGGTCAGCATATGAAGGATTTACCTATTCTCATGCCTCTATCATGTATAATGTTCTGAATGAAATCCCGGAAGTAAGTAAGCTGGTTCAGCTGGGTATTCGCGATTTCTGTCAGGAAGAATGGGATTATATACAACAGCACCCTGACAGGGTTCAGACCTTTTTTGACCGCAATATTAAGGAGCGGATGTATGAAGGAGAAACCTGGAAGACCATCGCAGATGAGGTCATTGCAACCTTACCGGAAAATGTATACATCAGTTTTGACATTGATGGACTGGATCCAAAACTCTGCCCTAATACCGGTACACCTGTACAGGGGGGATTTGAGGCCGGACAGATTATATATCTGATAAAAAGAATTGTAGCCAGTGGTCGTAAACTTGTTGGATTTGACCTGGTAGAAGTAGGGTCTAACAATGAAGTGGCTGACGCAAATGTGGGCGCCAGAATGTTATGGAATCTATGCAATTGGCTGATGATCAGTAATAAATAGTTGTTTTTTAATGAATAATAAAGAATATAATTACTTAGTCACGCTTCGTAAAAATGTGGATAATAAGGTAAATACCATTTCCATCATTTTGCTGTTTATCAGTATTTGTATTTATTTATTTACCGGTGTGCGACTGCTTGGAACGGGTAATCAGCGCGCCGTTGTTATTTGTTTTGTGATCGTGGCATTTGTGGTTATATGGATATTATTGAGCCTGTTTACAAAAAAAGTAAAAAATTACCGGCTGGCCTTACTGGTCGCAGGCGTTTATTTCTTTTTCTATCCTTTTAATTTTACCTGGCTGGGCATTTTATTTGTTGTGATCGCCCTTTTGGAAAAACAAGCCAAATTTCCCCAGGAAATCGGCTTTGATATGGAAGGTGTTACAACTAATTCAATTCCATCAAGATTTTACCCCTGGGCAGATCTGACTAACGTCCTGATAAAGGATAATTTACTTACCATCGATTTTAAATCCAATAAGCTGTACCAGAAACAGCTTCAGGAAAGGATCACCAAAGGCCTGGAAGCTGAATTTAATCAGTTTTGCCAGGCAAGGTTACAAAATAGTCCAAAGGAGCCGCAGCTTTAACGGCCCGCATTTAGAGGATGTACTATCTCAATATTTACTTTTTAATTTGGTCTTTATCTATTTGTGATTGTGTTTTGGCCCCTTCACTGCGATTTGGTATCCATTGCTAGTTGTTATTTAACCCACTGGATTGCCGGTTATTTTGTATTTTTGCAACCTATTTATAAAAACATTTATGCCTTTGTCGACATCCCCCTTTTTACTTTATTCTGACGGAAAAGGTAATATTTTTGAAGATATTTCCCTTTACGCACTCGGACGTTGTGGTTGGGATGCCCTTCCTATTGATCCGGAGGACTGGATTGAACTGCCGGAAGGCGGCAATTTATATGAATTGCCGGGTAGACGAGGTATTGGTATGGATGTAATGACCGGGGAATTACGCCTCTGTGAAAAAGGATGGGCCGTAGCTGCTTTCATTCCGCCTGCTCATACCGGACTTTATTTGGCTGCCTATGAGAAGTCTGAATCTGACGCACCTAAACTGCCTTTATTCTGTTATACAGCCGCCGGTTGGCTGAATGATAAGTTTTATGTGCCAGCTGTCAGAATAGAATCTGATATCCGCCAGGAAAGTGCAGGCTATCACGACGTTCAGGTTGGAGACGGTGCCCTTGAATTACTTAGAAATTATCCGGAAAACCGATTGGTGCGCCACCTGATGGACAATTGCTGCAATACCTATCACTGTCCGGCGGCGCGCAATTTATCGCTGGGTCGGTGGGAGTGCCCGGTGCCGGTGTCTCCGGCCTGTAATGCCAATTGCCTGGGTTGCATATCTTTTCAGCCTGAATCGGAGTCCATCGTTTCTACTCAGG
>DATJDF010000247.1:0-8013 GCA_035497555.1 Arachidicoccus sp.
AACGGCGCTTCATTATTTGGATTGCCAAAATTCACTTAGGTTTTACCCTGGATGATTTGCCGAAGATAAAATACAAATTCACGAATTTTATTCTATTATAAATTACCTGCCCGATATTAATCTGCTTTCCCATGCAGCCGTGTCGTTAGAAAGGTCTATCTCGGTCTCCATATATTTTGGGTTCTTGTTAAGGTATGAGCTTCACATGAAGGAGGTAGCCTTAATGAGATTATCCTGCAAAAACAGGTGACTTGCCGGGTCGCAGATGAAACAAAAGCGAAAGGTTTTGCCTTTTATAAACTTAGGAAGTTCCTTAATAAAACTAACTGCCTTGGGCGTCCTTTTTTTTGAGGTAGTTTTTGCGCAGTTGATTCGCATTAGCAATTAGGCCGATGGCAAGTACCGCCAAAACCAAAAAGAATTTATCAGAATACCGGGTGCCCTCATGGAGAACAAAGGCGAGTATAATACCAATCAGGCAGGCTAAAAGTACTATCCAGCAATAAGCATTGCTATTGGTTATACTTTCAAATTGTGTTTTGATATTTTCCGGCCGCTGATCTGAATCAGGTTCGGAATGGGGATTCAATGATGCCATATTAATAATAAAAATTAAATCAATTCGCATTGGCGTGACGGGCCCTGAGTTCCGGCTTCCTCTTTTTAAATGCTGCCCGCAGCTGGATGATCCCTACCATCAGCCCGAATAGATAAAAAATCATCCAGGCATAGTTAGACCAGTTCTGGGTGCCAGTCGCTATTTTGGTGATTTCATCGATAAAAAAGCAGGTAAATACAATAAGTAATAACCAACCTTTGATTTTTTGCTGTCTGACGTTGGGAGAAAACCAGAAATTTCCTGCTTCTTTTGCCATGCTCTATAATTTATGGTTTGGAACTGAGGATGCATTCTAATAGCGATTGCCAGCCAAAAATAAGCAATTTACTGGATTTTAAGTGCTTATCAGACTATTCCCCCTTTGCGTTTAAATTTTATGCTTGTCGTTATTGGCAATGGTTGACAAAGTATATATTAAATTAAAAACTATAAAAAATCAATGGGTTAAACAAACAAATGTAATTTACATATTGATTAATTTTATTCAATAAAACAGGTTAATATTTTATATAAAATGATTATTTTCTTTAAAATTATAAGTATTAATTTAATAATAATATAAAATTTAAATGAATATAATGCCTCGATAATAAAGCTATATATGTATATAACCTTAATCTACATTAAACAAGTTGTTCAAAATCGAGAGAATATTATAAATATATAATATTTATAATATGTATATAACGTCAAATTATAAAAAAGTGGAAATGAGGTTGATCTCATACAGAACCGGGAATAATTTCCATAAAAAGTGTAACAATTAATGGCCTGGTTGCCCATTGTTTAAAATGAAGAGGGCTAAGTGATTGAATCCGACTTAAATGCAACATAATATTTTTCTTAATCATCAAAATCAAATCCACAAAATGAAAAAAACAAAAGCAATAATTCGGATAGCAAAGGTCATCTTCGCCCTCGTGCTGATGACTGGTTTTGCAAAGGCGCAAACAAAGGGCAGTACCAGTCTTTCCATTTGGGATGGGATGTTCATCGCCGGGTACGTAGGCAGCGGTGCCTATATTAACTGCGGGGGGCCAGCAGTTAAATGGGCAATGAAACCATTTTCGCTTTCACTGGGGCTGTTTCCTGCTGTTCGCATAAAGGAGGATCATCAGCCAGTCGGTGTTAAAAAAAATGCTGGCGTCACACCTTCAACTGGTATCGGGCTTACTTCATCTTATCAGCATTTCGTATTACAGATCCCACTCTTTTATGATGCCAAGACAGCAGCGGCCAATGGAAAATGGAATCTAGGTGTAGGCGTAGGGTATAAATTTTAAAATCACCACAAAATCAATGACCATGGACTACAAAAAACCGACTGATGTAATAGGTGCAATGATCAATTCTGGTATCAGCAAGATTAATTTAGATGCAAAACATTTACTCATAAGAAGTGTATTATCCGGCGCGCTTTTAGGCATTGGTACCTCGCTTGCCTTTACGGCAACCTCTCAAACCGGTTTGGGGATTGTAGGTGCACTATTATTCCCTTCCTGTTTTGTTATCGTGATCCTTTTGGGACTTGAATTGGTAACCGGAAGCTTTGCTGTTCTGCCAGTAGCTTATTTAGATAAAAAAATCGGATTTTTGGAAATGGGTAAAAACCTCCTCACCGTCTATTTAGGCAATTTGATAGGCGGGGTTTTATATGCATTTTTATTCTGGATTTCGATTACCAATTTTGGACATACGCCTGGCTCACCTGTTGCGGCGGCTATCATGAAAGCCGCTGAAGGAAAAACGTTGGGGTATGCTAAATACGGTGTCGATGGGACGATCACTGTTTTTACCAAAGCAATTTTATGTAATTGGATGGTTACAATGGCGGTAGTGATGGGGCTTACCTCCACTTCAGCCAGCGGTAAAATAATAGGGGCTTGGTTGCCGATAACGATATTTTTTGCACAGGGTTATGAACACGCAGTTGTAAATATGTTTCTCATCCCGGCAGGGATGATGCTTGGCGCCAAAATAAGCGTCAGTGACTGGTGGTTGTATAATCAAATTCCGGTAACTGCAGGTAATATCGTTGGCGGCGCCCTTTTTACAGGTCTTGCGCTGTATCTTACTTATGGCTTAAAAAAAGAGCAACCTAAATTGACAGAAGAGCTGCACCGGGTATCAGATGTACAAAATGATGAGCCGGATATTGCAGCCACTGCAACCTGAGTTTGAAAAGATAAAGGCCATCATTCAAAATGATGGCCTTTAAGGATAAGATTAATTTCAACAATAATAGGTTGAAAAAGATTGCTTTATAATAACATTCTAAGCGGCTCCTCTAATAATTCTTTTAAGGTTTGCAGGAATGCAGCTCCGGAAGCGCCATCCACTACACGGTGATCACAACTTAAGGTTAATTTCATGATATTGCCAACAACGATCTGGCCATCTTTAACAATGGGTTCCTGTGAAATACCTCCTATGGCCAATATACAAGAATCCGGGGTGTTAATGATCGCAGTGAACTGTTCAATACCAAACATACCCAGGTTGCTAATTGTAAAGGTGCTGCCTTCCCAATCTGAAGGTTGTAATTTTTTGTCCTTGGCTTTCTTCGCAAAAGTTTTCACTTCTGTTGATATCTGGGACAAAGTTTTAGTGTCCGCAAAACGGACTACGGGAACTAAAAGGCCATCTTCTACCGCTACCGCTACACCTACATTAATATGGTGGTTAACCCGAATCTTATCACCAAGCCAGCTGCTGTTAACTGCAGGATGCTTTTTAAGAGCAATGGCAACAGCCTTAAGAACCATATCATTAAAGCTGATCTTCGGCTGGCCTTCTTTATTTAATTTTGGACGTGCTGCCACTGCTGCATCCATATTGATGCTCATGGTCAGATAAAAATGCGGCGCAGTAAATTTGCTCTCAGCAAGCCGGCGGGCAATTGTTTTGCGCATTTGAGAAACAGGTACATCCTCAAAAGACACCTGTCCTGCAGGGGCAGACGACTGTGCAGCGCCACTTGCTTCTACTGGAGCAGCGGAGGCACTCGCTGCCGCCGGGATATAATTTTCTATATCTGAACGAACGATCCTGCCATTATCACCAGAACCCTTAACATATTTTAAATCGACGCCTTTGTCTTCTGCCAGTTTTTTTGCCAGGGGTGAGGCGAAGATCCGACCTTCATTAACGACCTCCTGAGCAGGCGCAGCTACCGGAGTGGTTGCCGTTACTGCTTCCTGAGGTTTGGCTTGTGTAGCCGGTGCAGATTCCTGTTTATCTGAGGTTTGAGCAGGTGCGGTTGCGGCGGGTGCTGCATTTTCCGTACCCGAACTTCCTTTAGATGCCTTCACGATGGCATCAACATCTACGCTATTACCGCCAATAATAGCCAGGAGATGATTGACGTCAATTTTCTCGCCGGCGGCTGCACCCTGGTATAATAATTTACCATCTTTATAGCTTTCGAGTTCCATGGTGGCTTTATCTGTTTCGATTTCAGCCAGGACATCACCTTTTTTTATGTCGTCACCTACATTTTTTTGCCAGGAAGCGATAACACCCTCCGTCATCGTATCACTTAGCCTTGGCATAAGAACTACTTCTTCCATACTCGCCAGATCAAGTGACGGAGACTGGGCGGGTTTTTCTGCTGCCGGAGCGGCAGTTGTTGCTGGCGTTGCAGACGGAGCTGGCGCTTCCTCGGCAGGTTTAGCTGCTTCGGCCGCTGGTGCAGCAGTCGCAGCCGGAGCTTCAGCGACCGGACCGCCTCCTGAACTGGTTAATCCGCTGATATCCTCGCCTTCCTTGCCAATAATGGCCAGTAAATCATCTACTTGTAATTTGCTGCCGTTCTCACCGCCTAAAAACAAAACAGTGCCCTCCTTATAACTTTCCAGTTCCATGGTGGCTTTATCTGTTTCGATTTCTGCTAACAAATCCCCTTTTTTAACGGGATCGCCCACTTTTTTATGCCAGGCGGCAATAACTCCTTCTGTCATGGTGTCGCTTAATCGCGGCATTTTAATCACTTCGGCCATAATGGTATATTTTTTCTATTGCGCAGCAATAACTTGCGCTACTTTTTGCTTAATATTCAGGGCGTGAAATTACATCAAAAAGATGTAGTTTAAACAAGATGCGGCAAATTTAATTGGTTCTATTGACAAATAGTAAAATTCAGCACGGCATTTTGCTATTTGTTGTGTAATCCCGGGTTAAACCGAAAATGTAATGCGTGGGGGTATATGAATACAGAGTGGGAACGTCCGTTCTATCCGGCTCAAAGCAACCGGGATGAAAACTAAGAACCGGATGCAGGTGGGCAGCGTTAGCCAAAATTATGTAAAAATTTAATTAGGCAATCCTGCCCGTTTTAATTGAAATTGCCGTAGTTTTGCATTTGAAATTCAAGAACTTGTGCAGGAATCAAATAAATAGGGGAATTATTTTTTATTATTCCACGTATTAATTGTATCTTTGCGCTCCCAAAAATAGTATGGCTAAACAACCACTTATAAAACAGGACGGAGTAATACTCGAAGCGCTAAGCAATGCGATGTTTAGGGTGAAGTTAGAAAACGGACATGAGATTTTGGCCACCATTTCGGGAAAAATGAGAATGCACTACATTCGCATCCTGCCCGGAGATAAGGTAGGAGTGGAAATGAGTCCTTATGATTTGTCCCGGGGTCGGATTATCTTCCGGTATAAATAAGCCATTAAATAATGGCCTTTACAGATTCTCAGGTATAAAAAGGGGAATTTGTTAAGTTAAAAAGCAGCGTTAATTGGGTTTTAGAAATTTGTAAATAAAAACACTAATGAAAGTTAGAGCATCTGTAAAAAAGCGTAGCGTAGACTGCAAAATTGTTCGCAGGAAAGGCAAGCTATACATTATCAACAAAAAGAATCCCCGTTTTAAACAACGTCAGGGATAAGATTTTTTTTAATTTTTAATTTTTTTTTAATTTATGGCTCGTATTGCCGGTATAGATTTACCAAAAAATAAAAGAGGTGAGATAGGTTTAACCTATATTTTTGGTATTGGTCGTTCAACAGCTCAATATATTCTTAACACTGCAGGTATCGATCTGAACAAGAAAGTGAACCAGTGGTCAGACGATGAGCAAACTGCCATTCGTAACATCATCACCAATGAAATTAAAGTAGAAGGGGCATTGCGCAGTGAAGTTCAAATGAACATCAAACGTCTTTTGGATATTGCCTGTTATCGTGGATTGCGTCATCGTAAAGGTCTGCCTTTACGTGGTCAACGTACCCGTACCAACAGCCGTACCCGTAAAGGTAAGCGTAAGACCGTTGCCGGTAAGAAGAAGGCGCCTAAGAAATAATCCTCAACTTTTTTTCAAATCTCAAACACCCCTCTGGACTGTTTGGGATTTGAAATTTTGTGTTTATAAAAAAGCCACCGGATAATTACGGGAATAAACCGCAATAGGAGGGGCTAAAATTTTCAGAAGACTACCTACAAACAAAAAAAATGGCAAAAGGAAAACAACAGAGTGCAAAAGCTGCTGCGAAGAAAAGAATCGTAAAAGTAGATGCACATGGAGATGCACATATCAGTGCAACGTTCAACAACATTATCATTGCATTGACCAACAAACAAGGACAAGTAATTTCCTGGTCATCTGCTGGTAAAATGGGCTTTCGCGGCTCTAAGAAAAACACACCTTACGCTGCACAGACGGCAGCTGCGGATGCAGCTAAAGTTGCAGTGGATGCAGGTTTAAGAAAAGTGGATGTTTATGTAAAAGGTCCAGGTTCAGGAAGAGAAGGTGCCATTCGCTCCTTATCTCAGAATGGTATCGAGATCGCAATTATCAAGGACATTACACCTTTACCACATAACGGTTGTCGTCCTCCCAAGAAAAGAAGAGTATAATTATATAACAAGCAGAAGCTGTCCGGCTGGTCAGCTTCTGCTTGTTATTTGAATAAAAAGGATGTCCTATTCATTTTAGATTTTTACAGATAGAACATCGTCATTAAAAAATCACTAAATAAACATTTTTATGGCTCGCTACACTGGTCCAAAAACCAAGATCTGCCGTATGTTCGGCGAACCCATTCTAGGGAATGGTAAATACCTAAGTAAAAACAGCAACCCTCCCGGTCAGCATGGTGCTATGCGTAAACGTAAGCAACTGGGTGAATATGCTACACAGTTAAAGGAAAAGCAGAAAGCTAAGTATACTTATGGTGTGCTCGAGCGGCAGTTCCGCAATACTTTTGATGACGCTAACCGTTTAAAAGGTATTACAGGTGAAAATCTGATTAAATTATTAGAATCACGTCTTGATAACACTGTTTATCGTTTAGGAATGGCTGCTTCCCGCCCTGCTGCTCGTCAGCTGGTTAGCCACAAACACGTCACAGTTAATGGTGAAGTGGTGAATATTCCTTCTTATCGTCTGAAACCGGGTGATATTATCGGAATGAAAGAAAAAAGCGAAAGCAATGCTTCTCTGACCAGTCATCTTCGTGGTAAAAACCCTAAATTCAGCTGGCTGGATTGGAATGAAACAGAAAAGAAAGGAACTTTCATTACTTTCCCAGAAAGAGAAAGCGTTCCGGAAAATATCAAAGAACAACTGATTGTAGAGTTGTACTCTAAATAATGCTTTAATGAAGCTAATTCATATTAGCTTCATTATATTTGAATATTCTTTTCTAAAACAACATTCTTTCTGGTGCCTAAAGCACCAGAAAGTTCAATAAAATCAAGTTTTAATATGGCAATATTAAACTTTCAAAAGCCAGACAAGATCGTTTTACAGAAAGTAACTGATTTTGACGGTAAATTTGAATTTCGTCCATTAGAGCCAGGATTTGGTCTGACCATTGGTAACGCCCTTCGTAGAGTTCTTCTGAGCTCTTTGGAAGGACATGCGATCGTTGGTATCAAAATCGATGGTGTGGACCATGAATTTGCAACGATTCCAGGCGTGACAGAAGATGTTACGGAACTTATCCTGAATCTGAAACAGGTTCGTTTCAAAAAGATAGTTGAAACTGACCTCGGTTCAGAAAAAATTACTTTATCTATTAAGGGTAAACCAGAATTTACAGCCGGCAATATCGGAGAAGCTACTTCAAATTTTGAAGTGATGAATCCTGAACTGGTTTTGTGTGTACTGGATCCTTCTACGAAGCTGGATATCGAACTTACTATCGGTAAGGGTCGTGGTTATGTTCCTTCCGAGGAAAATAAAGTTAAGGATGCACCATTTGGTTACATCGCTATTGACTCTATTCATACGCCAATCAAAAACGTTAAGGTCGCCATTGAACATTACCGTGTCGAACAACGTACTGACTATGAAAAGATGTTATTAGATGTGGTAACTGACGGTACGATCCATCCTGAAGAAGCAGTGAAACAGGCATCCAGGATTCTGATCCAGCACCTG
>DATJDF010000248.1:0-3726 GCA_035497555.1 Arachidicoccus sp.
GTTTAATATTGCGGCTGGCGGCGTTATATTTTAACAAAAGTATGGACTTGGCCTATTGATCATTGGCCTTGAATATTGGGCTTTGGTGAATAATATATTGCAACTTTAGTTCTTGGAGAATTTATAAAAAAAGAATGATTATGAAAAGAAGAGATTTTATTGAGCGGGCTGCGTTAGTCACAGCATGGTTGGCATTGCCAAAAATTAATTTTGCAAATAATCCAACAAAGGCCAAAGTTTCTGATTTTGCGAAGAAGCTTACACCTGTCGGCCGTGCTTTGGAGATGGAAGGATATTATGTTTGGTGCAACAGCCCGATATTCGGCCCAGATGGAAAGGTCCATTTATTCTTTTCGAGGTGGGTGGCCAGTAAAGGAATGGGCGGTTGGCTTAATGGCAGTGAGATTTGCCATGCGGTAGCAGATACACCAGAGTCGGAATTTAAATTTATTGAGACCATTCTGGCCCCAAGAGGCCCAGGCTTCTGGGATGCCACTACTTGCCATAATCCATTTATAACTGAATTAGAAGGGAAGTACTGTCTTTTTTTTATGGGAAATTCAAACCGAAAAACGAACACAAAACGCATTGGTTTGGCAACGGCAGACAGCCTAGACGGCCCGTGGACACGGCCGGATGCTCCTTTGTTATTACCCGGCGCAGAAGGTGCCTGGGATGATCATTGCACCACAAACCCTGCTGTGGTTAAACATAATGATAAATACATGATGTTCTATAAATCATGGAATACAAAAGAGTATGAAGAAGCGGCCTCGGGAATCAGAGGAAATCGAAAATATGGTTTAGCAGTCGCTGATAATTTAGAGGGTCCCTATATTAAGTATGAGGGCAATCCGGTGATCGATTTTAGCGATCGGGGTAATAATGCCCAAATGGAAGATGCTTTTGTATGGATGGAAGATGATAAGTTTAACATGGTATGCCGTGATATGGGTGTGTTTAATCATGAGTATGGTTTGATAATGAACTCTAAGACTGGAATTAAATGGAGTGAACCTAAAATTGCCTTTTATGATGCACCTCATTATATTAAACAACCTGAACCGGCCCCGCACCTAAAGAAATATGGTCGTTTTGAGCGCCCGCAATTATTACTAAAGGACGGGAAGCCGCAATACATGTTTACGGCATCGCAAGGTGGAAAATATATGACAGCCTCATCTTTTATCTTTAGGATAGAGAGCTAAGCATTCATATCGGGTTCTAATTGATTTGTTGTGCTTTATCAAATAGAAGTATTCGATAATATATACAAGTATTCTCATTTTTGATAAGATTGATGCGAATCTTGAAAAATGGTGATTTATATCATGCCAGGTTCCGTTAAATGATTTGAGTTAAATTGAAACGATGAAAAAAATACAAATGGCATTACTTGCCATATTTATATTGGGGTATATGATAACACAGGGACAGACTGCACCTGAAACCTTCAGAAATCCTATTGTGTCAGGTTTCAGCCCGGATCCTTCTATCTGCCGCGTCGGGGATGATTATTACCTGGCGACTTCCTCCTTTGTCTGGTTTCCGGCAATGCCTGTTTACCACAGTAAGGATTTGGTCAACTGGGAATTGATCGGACATGGCCTCGCCCGCCCCGGTCAAGTGAGGTTTAATGGGTTACAAGACAAGAGTGGAATTTGGGCTGTTACCATCCGTTATCATGAAGGTATTTTCTACATGATAACTAATTGTAATGGTTGTGGAGACAATTTCTATATCACTGCAAAAAATCCGGCTGGTCCTTGGTCGGATCCAATTTGGATCAAAGGAGCTTCCGGCATTGATCCTTCCTTAATGTGGGACGATGATGGCAAATGTTATTATGTCGGCAATAGATGGGATTTTAAAAAAGAGTGGACAGGTCAATGCGCTATATGGCTACAGCAGTTGGATCTGAAGCAACATAAACTAATTGGGAAGAAAAAGATACTCACTTATGGTTACACCAGGAATTCTCCTTATGCCGAAGCACCACATTTGTATAAGATAGATGGCAAGTACCTTCTTCTTACTGCTGAAGGTGGAACGGATAGAAACCACTCTGTGGTTGCGTATCACAGTGATAGGTTGTGGGGGCCATATGTTCCTGCCAAAAAAAACCCGGTATTGACCCACCGGTTATTCGCGGAAGACTACCCTGTTCAGGCAGTTGGGCACGCTGATCTGGTACAGACTCAAAATGGAGATTGGTGGGCCGTTGTTCTGGGAAAAAGAGTCGTTAACGGAGAGGTTCCCCTTTCTAGAGAAACATTTCTGTGCAAAGTGCAGTTTGAGAATCGAATACCAGTATTTAACCGGGGGGCCGGTAAAGTTTTATCCGAACAGCAGCGACCTGACCTTCAGTGGACTCCACTTAAACACGAACCGGCCAGAGACCAGTTTGATTCAGATACACTTGCGTCAAAATGGCATTATGTAAGGGTGCCTAAGACGCGATTTATTAGCCTGGGAAATGGACGGCTGAAACTGAATCTGCGTCCTGATGTTGTTGATAATCTCGTGAATGCCGGGATGTTGATCCAAAAGATAGAACATTTTAAATTTAAAGCAAGAACGAAATTGACTTTTAAGACGGGTGGAGATAATGAACAAGCGGGACTAATTATTTACAGGAATAGCGATAGTTATTTTGCGCTGATGAAGGATAAATCGAGTATTGAATTAATCAGAAAGTATGACGGCAAAAAAGAAGTTATTTCTAAAATGCCATACAGCGCTGCTGAAGTGTACTTAGCCGCATTAGGAGATAGCTTAAATGTCAGTTTTCGCTTTGGAACCTCGCTTGGAAATATGAGTGCAATTGGGGATAAACTGAGCTTGAAAGTTATCTCAGAAAGCAAGACGAACAGGTTTAATGGCCCAGGGATAGGCATTTATGCGACTAGTAATGGACAGATGACGGACAATAAAGCGGAGTTTGACTGGTTTGAATATAAAGAGGATGAGGAAGAGTAAGCAAGCTTCATATTGAAGGAATGTCGATATTGAGCAGTAAGTTAAAGTCATTGTATTTTCAGGTGTAGTTAATGTAATAAATTCTTGCACCCTGGTCGGCTTGAAGCATTTTTTTGAGATATATTCGAATATTACATAGTTTGAACCGTTTTGTTTTTGAATTTTTAAACATACATTATACAAATAATTATTATCGATTTTTAAAATTGAGGATTATAGATGAAACATAAATTATTATTACTCTGCATTATCTTGGTAATTTCTTTTAAGAAAGATTCCACTGTGAAAATCAATGAAATTAGCGTTAAGGCGCCATTTGAGATGCCACCAGTTAAGGTACCTGACTTTAGTGACTGCCCCAAGATCCCGATTACAGATTTCGGCGCAATCCAGGGGGATAAGGAAAAGACATCCCAGGCCATAGCAAGCGCATTTGACAAGGCGAATGCCATGGGTGGAGGGATTGTTGTAATACCAGCAGGAGAATGGCTTACAGGACAAATACACTTCAAGAGTAATGTTAACCTCCATCTAAACAAAGATGCTGTATTATTATTTTCGGAAAACCCGACTGACTATCTGCCCGCTGTTCATACCACATGGGAAGGGATGGAGTGCAATAATTATTCTCCGCTGATTTATGCATATGAATGTAAGAATATTGCAATTACGGGGGAGGGAGAGATAAAAGCTAAATTAGACATTTGGAAGAAATGGTTCGCTCGCTCGAAACCACATATGGAGAGC
>DATJDF010000249.1:0-7656 GCA_035497555.1 Arachidicoccus sp.
CCGATTTATGATAAGTTCCATTCCTGTGCATTTTTTTCTTGATTGAAAAACTTTAGGAATGGCTACTGTGCATATGCACATGGAGCTATTTCACTTTTCCCTACGCTAGTATGAACTAGATCAGGTTCAGAGGGTAAAATCTCAGCCTATAATTTATAGACACCCCTAAAGCGAAAACAAAGATAGGATTATAACATTCAAAACCAAAAATAAAAATTTCGGGTAGCTGTTTAAAAAAAATTAAGCGGCCCGCCACGTATGCACACAGTTTACCGAAGATACATATTTACAATTTTTCACTACTTCGCCTGCTTGATAACCTGATTCAAATTGATACCTTTACCGAGCACAGGTTTAAACAAATCACCTATCTCCTTTAAACGCTCAGGCGCACTTTTGATCGTAAAATCTTCACGTTTTAATCCTGGCTTAACCTCTGACCAGTCCAGCGGCATAGAAACGGTTGCGCCCGGTTTGGGCCGAACCGAATAGGGAGCAGCTATGGTAGCCTGTGGACGGTTTTGTAAGAAATCCAAATACATTTTGCCTTTTCTGGCCGCTACATTTCTTTCGAGTGTCGTAAAAGAAGGCAACTCCTTTTGTACCATGGTTACGATGATCCTTGCAAATTCTTTCGACTGCTCATAGGAATACCTGGCACCCAATGGAATGTAAATATGCATTCCTGTAGCACCACTTGTTTTGGGATACCCAACAATACCCAGGCTTTCCAATACGTCGTGGGTCATTTGGGCTGCCTGGATCACCTCCTCAAAATCTTTACCAGTTTTATTTTTACCGGTGCGCTTTTTACTGGGATCCAGATCGATAATGCACCAAGTGGGATTATCCGGTTTTTTGACAGTGCTGCTCCAGGGGTTCATTTCAATACAGCCTAAAGAAGCCATATAAACGAGTGAAGCCAGTCCGTCAGCCACTAAAAAATGCTTATCTGTCCTATCGCCTTCACTATGGTACAAATAAGTGCTGACCCAGTCCGCAACTTTTCCAGTCACATCTTTCTGATAAAAATTCTGTTCAAGAATTCCGCCTGGAAACCTGTTTAGGGATTGTGGCCTGCCATCAAGGTAGGGAAGGATAAAAGGAGCAATCTGATAATAGTAATTGATAAGTTCCCGCTTAGTAATTTTCTCTTTTGGCCAGTATAGTTTACTAAGATTAGTAAACTTAAGGGAGACCCTCCCCACTTTTTTTACCTGCGTCTCTTCTGTTGGATTAAGCAATGTTTTACCGCTATTTGGTACCGGGATTTCTGTCTTTATATTGACAGATTTAAGGTTACTTACTTTTTTATCAGCAAGACCTTTTGTTGCCTTTTCTTCTTTTATCCCAGTGGTCCTTGATTTTTTTATAATCTGCTTTTCCATATCCGCAGGGCTAACTTTATTTGTTTTTGTACTTCTTTTTCCTCTCTGTGCAGTTGTAGATGAGCCTGCCGTTGTAGTATTCAATGCTACTTTTTCTACATCAACAACATTTTCTGTATCTGCTTCAATTTCTAACACGACATCCCTGGCCGCTTTATCCTTGCGAAACCCTTTAAAGGAAGGATGGCGAAAAACACCGTCTGCAGTCCGTTCAGCATAACTAACTTCTCCGACCAGTATAGGTTTGAGCCATGTCGCATCAGCATAGGGCGGACTGGGTCGAAACCTGGAAGGTTTGTTGTAATCAGGCAAGTCCCTCAAAGGGCAGGTTTTGCGTATAAGCGGTTTAAACTCTTTAACCATCTCCTTTTGTTGACGATCATTAAAGCCGGTTCCGACCTTTCCTGCATAATGCAATTGTTTACCTCTGTATACACCCAATAGTAATGCACTGAATAATTTAGGAGAGTTCTGGTTATGGGTATAGCCTATAATAATCACCTCCTGTCTTTTCTGAACCTTAACCTTTAACCAGTCTTTGGAACGATCACCCGGCAGATATAAACTGTCCAGTCTTTTAGCCACCATACCTTCCAAGCCCAATTTTTTCGCACTTGCAAAAAAATCATTCCCTCGTCCATCTACACTGAATCCAACCCGGACAATCTGCTGACCGGTATTATTTTCTTCCCCTCCAGAGGCAGGAACAATCTTTTCAAAAACGGCACTAAGTATAGCCCGGCGCATTGATAATGGGTGCCCTGTCAAATCCCGGCCTTCGTACCACAAGAGATCAAATACGTAATACATTAACTGACCGTCTGCTTCACTTCGCCAGTTCTGCAGCGCATTAAACTGAGCAGACCCGGTATTAGGATTTATAACGACTATTTCTCCATCCACAACCATTTGTTCTTTGCGGGACTTCAGCGCTTCAGTGATTGGATAATACTTTTCTTCGAAGGGTTTATTGTTCCGTGACATCATCTGGACACCTGCCTCCTTCTTTCCTGCAGTATTTTTTCTGTTAATATAGGAAATTGCACGATATCCGTCCCATTTGACCTCAAATTCCCAATCATCGCCATCAAAAGGCGCATCGACCAGTGTAGCCAGCATAGGTGCCAACTGACGCGGCATTGCGGACCTAGGAAATCCTTTTAATGCTGTCTCCAAGTCATGCTCACTGCCCAGCACGACCGCGGAAGACGCTTTGGTTGAATTCCTCCCAGATGCATCTTTATCCTTTTTAATATTTTGGGTCAAAGCGGTCGGCTTACCGGACTTTTTTTTTGAAATGGAATTATCGGGTTGTGCTTTTTTAGCTGTTGCTACTTTAACGGCGGTTTTATCTGACGCTCTTTTATCAACTGACTTACTCGCTACTGCTTTTTTAGCGCTTTTCTTTTTAGGTGCCTCGGACACAGCCTGTGTGGACACTTTTGTTTTAGATTTGGATCCAGTGTCACTTTTCAATGACTTAGTTCCCTTCGTGTTCTTTCCATAGACTTCAACTGGATTTACTTCCATCCGGCTGATCGTCTTGCCGCTTTTTACAGACTTATCTTTTTCAGTGATATCTTTTTGTGAAGCAAACTGATCTTTGTGCTTAATGAGCAACCATGCATTTTCGCCCATGCTGTCAGCATTCGTTTTTACAAGTGCAAACGCTCCCTTCAGTTTTTTACCCTTTAGTCTGATTTTTAGATTACCGGACTTTAATTCTTTTAAAAGCGCAGCCTCCATTTGCTTTTTGCCTTTATTCTCCGACCCATCAATTGCCTCATAGGTCCCCTCGTCCCAGACAATTACTGTACCGGCGCCATAGTTACCCTCAGGGATTACGCCCTCAAAATCCTTATAATCGTAGGGATGATCCTCTACCTTCATGGCGAGGCGCTTAACAGCAGGATCCTGTGAAGGTCCTTTAGGAACAGCCCAGCTTTTAAGTACCCCTTGCATCTCTAGTCGAAAATCATAGTGTAACCTCGAGGCATCATGTTTCTGTACCACAAAATGCAATACATCTCCCGTACCCTCTCCTCCTCTGGGTTCGGGCGTATTATCGAAACTTCGTTTATCCTTATATTTTTTAAGCGTCATAATTTTATAATTCGAAGAGAGAAAGTAGAGAAATCTATTAGTGTTCATGCATATTTTATGCCGGAAGATTGTTACTTTACATTTACCATATAGACAGCGTTAAAATTTCCAATTGGTGTCCTTATGAGGGGAAAATTCCACAATCAGAACTGAGCCAGCTCTGGAGACCAAATTTTTAACAATTTCTCTTTTAAAATATTGCCCGCTCCTCAGGCGAGCGACTCCCTTTTTAATGGCAGCAGGAAGTATCTTGTGCATTGCACTTGCATACTTTTCCATGATTTCTTAGTAACTTTCCATATCAGGCTGAGATTGGTTACATAAAACGTTTTCCAAACCTTAAAAAAAAGGAAATCATGAAGGTAGTAATTCTGGGCGGTGGCTTCGCAGGGATTCAATTAGCGAAAAAATTGTCAGCAAGAAGCGATTTTCAGGTAGTATTAGTGGATAAAAATAATTACAATTTCTTTCCGCCATTGCTCTACCAGGTATCCACTGCCTTTATTGAGTCGTATAATATCAGCTATCCTTTCCGCAGGATGTTCCAGAAAAAGGAGCATTTCCAGTTTCATATGGGAATGCTTCTGAGTATACATCCGGCAGGAAATTATATTATTACCAATCATGAGAAAATCGAATACGATCAGCTGGTACTTAGTATGGGTTGTAATACCAATTACTTCGGTAATCATGAGCTGGAAAGGGATGCGTTACCGATGAAATCTATTACAGATGCCATCAACCTGCGTAACCATCTATTACTTATGCTGGAAAAGGCAACAAGGATACCGGAACCTGACATTCATAAATATACCACAATTGTCATTGCCGGCGGTGGGCCGACAGGGGTTGAAATAGCGGGGATGTTAGCAGAAATGCGAAGTAAAATTATTCCAAAGGATTATTCAAAAAGCATTTGTGAGCATGTGAAAATCTATCTGGTAGATATGGACACTGTTCTATTACGTTCAATGAGCCCCAAAGCCCAACGCGAAGCCTATAATGTACTCCATAAAATGGGTATAGAAATCAAGCTCAATGTTGCCGTCAAAAATTACGCAGACAACCGGGTGTATTTTTCTGATGGAGAAATACTGGAGACGCATACACTCATCTGGGCCAGCGGTGTTAAAGCTGTGGCCGTTTCCGGAATACCGGAAACGGCGATCAGCAAAAGCGGTCGCATTATCGTAGACCAGTTTAACCGTGTTCAGGGCCTTGAAAATGTATTCTGTCTGGGTGATCAATGTTTGCAGACCAGTGACCCGGAGTACCCTAAGGGGCATCCCCAACTCGCACAAGTCGCAATCCAGCAGGGCAAACTTATGGCGCAAAACCTACTTCACGTATTAAAAAAACAGCCATTAGAGCCATTTCAATATGTCAATAAAGGATCGATGGCCATCATTGCAAAATATAAGGCAGTCGTGGATTTACCCAAGGGTTTCTTCAAAGGCTTTTTCGCCTGGTTGGTCTGGCTTTTTATACACCTCATCCCTATCGCCGGATTCAGAAACAAAGTCAAACTTAGTTTTTCCTGGTGTTGGTCCTTCCTGACCAATGACCCCACCCTTCGCCTCATAATCAGGCCCCGCAAAAAAATAAAGCGGGCAACACCTGATTCATCTAAAAACTGATCAATCTAGCAATTAAGCACCAGGCATACGAATAGCTCATCTTATGCCTGTTGCTCAAATCCTGTCGCACCTGAATGCTCAAATGACTACTTATTTTGAGATTGTCTACCTGAACCCATTTGCTGTTTTTTGGCTTCTGCGCCCTTTTGAACATAGTCTTCACTACACTCTTCTATCTCGCCAGTTTCCAGATCTTCAATAGAATGCGATCTTTGCAATTCCTTTTCCTTTTTAGAAATCGCAGATAACTTGATATAATAATCTTTAATAATTATTAATTCTTCTTCAGTCAGATCTTCAATATCAATTAAACGATTGCTGGCTTCCTTATTAGAAGCAATCAATTCATTCAATTTCATCTGTAAGGCAAGCGTATCTTTGTTTTGAGATTGCTGGATCACAAATACCATTAAAAAAGTAATAATGGTCGTTCCGGTATTAATAACCAATTGCCAGGTATCCGAAAAACCAAATATGGGGCCGGAGATCGCCCACACAATGATGACAATAAAGGCAACAATAAAAGCCCAGGGAGAGCCCGTCACCTTAGTCACTTTATTGGCGAAATGATCAAATATTCTCGATAATTTGGAGGGATGTCTACGCACCGTATCAGGCCCAGCAATCTTTTCTATAATTTTTTCCCCCTTGTGTCTTTTATTATATTCATTAACCGATTCATTCTTGTTATTGCGTCTCCCTTGTCCAGCACCGCTCTCCCCTCCATTAACCCTTTTATCCTGTCTAGGAGTAGACACCGTTGCTTTCCCCTTATTTCTTTGCAATACCTTTTGACCTGCCTGATTGCTCTGGCGGCTCTGACTGCGCTGGGCTTCATCCGGCTTGCGCTGACTGCCCTGGCGGGCATTGACAGGCTGACCTTGGGCATGTTGATTGTTCCTACGGGAAGGCTCCTGGCGAGATGCTTCTCTGGGATTTTGCGGCGGCCGGTTCTGACCGCGGGGCGGCTGGCCACCGGTATTCCTTTCCCGGGGATTTCGGCCGGAGCTACCCGGTTGATTTTGATCAGATTCCCGGCCTGCACCTACATCCGGAGCCCGTTTTTCTTGCTGGTTCGTAGCATATCCTTCAGTACTTTTCCTATTTTCACCGCCATCTGACCGATCCCTGTCCCTACTTCTTTGCCTATCCTTGGCCCCGTCACTTCCAGGAGTCTCGCCCAATGGTGACTGTGGATCCGCCTCGTTATCCGCTGTATTCATGTCCTTTTAAGTTATTATTCAATTCCTGAAAAAATATTGTTTCTTATAAAGCAAGGAAATTCTATATTTTGCAATCAGTACCCCTACAGTTACTTTATCTGCTGCAGTCTGTCTCTATTTTGAGCCAATTAGTCAGACATCCCCTGGTCAGCCCTGCTTGGCAGCTCAGTAATAAATAGCAAATCCTCAGTGCCACATTTACCCCAGTAAATAAACTTAATTCTTCACAACTAAATTAAAAATAATTTTAGACTTGCCCAGTTAATTCTTTTGTTGCCAAATTCGTACCACAAAAGCAAGCATCTTCCTATGGATCAGGATCTTTATGGATTACGACCAGCTACAACCTTATTATGGAACGATTTGTGTATTTAATTTCAGGCTTTCAATTTATCCTTTTTCACACAAAACCGTAACCTATGCGTGCAATCTGGAGTGGCTCAATCGCTTTTGGTCTGGTAAATATTCCCATCAAATTATATTCCGCCATCCACGAGGGCGGTCTTGACTTTGACATGCTGGATAAAAAGGACCTGGCACATATTAAATTTAAACGTGTTAACGAAAATACCGGCAAGGAAGTTCCGTGGGCAAGTATTGTAAAAGGGTATGATGTAGGAGGTAAATACGTCGTGCTAAATGATCAGGATTTTGAAAGGGCAAGTCCGGAAAAAACCAAACAAATCGATTTGGAGCTATTTACCAGATCATCCCAGATTGATGTGATCTTATTTGACAAGGCTTACTATTTGGCACCGGCAAAAGGCGGGGAACGAGCCTTCGCTCTGCTGGAAGAGGCGCTCAAAAAGACGGGCATGGCCGGCATTGGCACCTTTGTGCTGCGTAATAAAGAAAGACCAGTGGTTTTAAGATCAGCGCAGAATGTTTTACTATTACATACCCTCAGATTTATCCGTGAAATCAGAGATCCATCCAGCTACGTTATCAAAACGGATAGTCCGGGTAAAAAAGAGCTGGATATGGCTACCGGCCTGATTAAAGCATTAGAAGGAGACTTTAATATCACCGCATTTAAAGACACTTATACGGCCAAACTCCTGAAATTAATCAAAGCCAAAGGCGCCGGAAAGAAATTACCGGAGCCTAAAAAGGCCATTGAAAAGCCGACCTCTGACCTAATGGCACAGCTTCAGCGCAGTCTCGAAATAAAAAAATCACCAGCTACAAAAGCAAAACCAGGAAAAGCGGCTTTGCAAACAGAACAGAAAACAGTAACGAAGAAAATAAAAAAAACAGCAAAAAAAGCAGCCCCTAAAAAGGCGGCAAAAAAAAGTGAATAAGCAG
>DATJDF010000250.1:0-3373 GCA_035497555.1 Arachidicoccus sp.
TAAATATTAAGCAGGCAAAAAAAACCAACGAGATTCATTTCAGGCTATTATCTCCACACAAACATGTACTGGCTTACAGCAAAAAAGTTCATCAGCGGGGCCCGTTAAATAAGGGGTGAATACAATAGGAAGTATTTGAACCTCCGGTTGCGCCTTTTAATATTTATTAGAGAATCGTTATAAAGGACATTTGCTGATTTTACGGCGGACAAAGGAGCCTGAAAGCATACCTATTCATGGTTACTGATGAAAACCTAACAGTCTTCTGGTTTTTTAAATACATAAGTAATGGTTTATGATAGATTATCGGTAATAATTGAACCTCTATTGATGCCTAAATTGTTCATTATAAGGCAGTACAGCCGGGCAAATGCTCTATAGCGATACCGGCAGTCTCAACAAATTAAGATGACACCATGTCGATCCTTGCTGTAGAATACCTTTGCCTCCTGATCTATACAAAAAAGCAAATTTTTAATTAAAATTTTACATAAAGAATCATTAAAGGCGCATTAATTTTTAGATTTCATTAATAATTGGCATGGAAACAACCATTAATGCTGCTGGCATAAACACAAAAGACTCATTAACTCGCAACAACCTGTTAAAGGAATTCTCTTAGACCTGAAAGCGTATTTAGTTCATTTTAGTGTTGTTCCACCTTAAAAAGAAGTAACAATATTTTTTCTTCCGGACGCAGGCAGCACCTTAAGCCTTTGGATACTGCCATTTTTTAACTTGGCTTCCACGGTGGTGTTAAATGCTGCATGGGGAAACAACTCGGGTTCCACTACCGGGCGACGGATACGCCACCGGTCTCTAAAGACCGGCACCTAGCGGCATAAACAGATTTTGGGTTTAGTCGGCAGTTCCCATAAATCCGCTATAACGCTGCATAATCATGCATAAAATCCTTTTGATAGACCCAACTACCGGGTTTCACATCATTAACGCCCAGGTTCAGTAGTACGATATCCGGGTGAAACGCTATTGCAGCCCGCCAGGCAGTTGTCTCTCGGTAAGGAATCTCCCCTTTGGTCAACACACCGCCACCGTTCACTCCAAAGTTGCGGACGGTCCAATGGGCCCCGCCCAGCAAACGCTGAAGTTGTTCAGGAAAGCCGTTTAAGGGCTGGTTTTCAATATGCTCGCCAAAAGTTGTACTCGCCCCGATGCAGGCAACTTTAATACAGCTATCCACTGATTCCGTATTCAGGGTATAGACGGGTAGCCGGGTAAAGGAATGGACACCCACCGATCCCATAATCAATAAACAAATGCAATTAATGAATAGCCGCCCCTGCCTAATGCTGCCACCTATTATCCAGCCCGCTCCTAATAACCTTTTCCCGCTTTTTGGTCTATGCATCAGGTTGTATTTAGTTTGTGTATAAAGCCGCTACTTTTTTCGATCGTATTATTTTCTTTGAGGAAGCGCGTCACTATACGCTTTAGGGTTTGTACCCCCAAACCAACGCCTGGCCTGGCCCGTTAACCATAAATAATAATCGGAACCCAGATCGTCATCAATACCATGGAAGGAGCCATCCCCGTTCCCCGGAACCCCGCTTTTAGTGGCCACTTTAAAAATAGAGGTCCCTTCATTCATTTCATCAAACATGGCTATATACAGCATTTTAGCGCCTGCCTGTTTGGCACCTGCTATCTGTTGCCAGAAAAAAGCACCCCGGTTGCGGGCAATTTCCCTGGAATTTGGTCCGTTCATATTTTTCCAGGAAAAGCCGGGAAAAGCCAAAGGCACATATCCCAAATGGTGCGCATTACACCATGTTATATCTTCTTGAATAAGGTGTTTAAATAAAGGATAGGATTTTTGATCATAGCGGCCAACAAACCAGGGAGCAACAATATCACAATCCGTAAGTAGTGCGTGCAGGGTTGTATCTTTTATTGCATCCGAGCCTAATTCACGCCAATAGGTTGGCACCCCCAGCATGATACTAAATCCTCTTTTTTTAAGGCCATCTATTATTATACGGGCCTGCTTAAAACCATAAGCCCTATGATCATTAAAGCCCACGCCCCAAACAGCGATTAAGGGTTTATCTCTATAATGGAGATAATACGGACTGGTCTTGCCACCAGTCTCCAATAACCCATATTGCTTTGTCAACCGATCCAGGTCCTTTAATAAAAACAGTTCTTCTCCTGGCTGCATCCCGCTCAAATCATACATGATACATATATCCCTTTTATACTGTCTGGAAGCGGACATCGCACTGGAGAGTACTCGGTTAAAATGCCGCATTCCGCTTGCACTCCGGATTTCTGCAATAAAACGCTGCATAAAGACACCATCAATCCCATATTGCTTCATCCACTTAAAATGGAGATTCACTGTAGACGCGTCATAGGAGCTGAATACCTGCGCTGTCTGACCATTACTTAACTTAAAATCAGTAGGATACTTTATTTTATACTCCCGCATATCGGGCCAGTAATCAATTTCACTGGAGCCCGGTTCAAATTTGCTTCTTCTCTCATAGTGATGCCAACCACGCTCGGCACCATCACTACCTGTATTGAACCATCCCTGGTAGCCTGCCATAACGCGTCCATTAAAATCAGGGTATTGATATTTGTTATTGGGGGACTGAGTCCAACCCTTAAATGAGAAAAGACAAAAACAGATAAGCCCTATATACAACTTATATTCTTGGGCAGCTGAATTGATTGACATGTCTTACAATTTTTTATTATTAAATGTTATTTAATCTCGATTTGACCCTTTAATCTTATGTCCTCAGCGGAACTACCCACCATCACATCAAAGCTGCCGGGTTCAACTACGTACTGCATATCCCGGTTCCAGAGGCCAAGGGCGGTGCCAACGGGCAATTTAAAACTGATTTGCTTTGATGCGCCTGGTGCCAGCGTCACTTTACTGAAGGATTTTAAAGCTTTGACCGGCGTGGTGACACTTGCCACTTCATCCCGGATATATAGCTGTACCACCTCCGTTCCGGCGACAGAGCCAGTATTCGTAAGCTGTAGACGTACTTCTAATGAGCCCGCACTGTCAAGGCTTTTCTGAGGTAATTCCAGATCACTGTATTTGAAACTTGTATAACTCAAACCATGTCCAAACGGATAAAGCGGCGTCGGCTTTTCATCTACATACCTGTGAAAGGAGGTAGGTTTATGCGCATAGTAAAAAGGGATCTGGCCAACGGATCTGGGAAAGGTAACCGGTAATTTCCCGGAAGGGTTCATGTTGCCTAATAGAATATCAGCGAGCGCCAATCCACTTTTCTCCCCTCCAAACCATCCCTCCAGGATAGCCGCCGCATGCTCACTGACCCAGTTGATGCAAAGAGGACGGCCATTAAACAACACGACCACAACAGGCTTA
>DATJDF010000251.1:0-11197 GCA_035497555.1 Arachidicoccus sp.
ATTATGGGCATTTTTTGTAGGAAGCAGGCAGGCGTAAAAGTATAATTTCTTATGTATTTCTTCATTGGGATTTTGCTTCTTCGCGCCCATATCATGAATATCCTCCGTCATCTGGCCACTGGTAATAAGTTTGGCCACTTCCTTGACAGGGATAATCTGTACAAGGAAAACGAGTATGAGTAATATGGAGATAATCTTCTTTTTCATCAGCCTAATGTAAAACTAAATCAAAAAAAGTTTTTCGGCCAAATAAAAATGTTAATGATAATAAAGAATTGTAATAAAATGATATTGCCAATTCTCTTATTCGTCTTATTGACGCATCAATGTTTTCTATATGTGACGAATTAAATTATTTCGAATTAGCGAACTTTTTTTGCCTGATAAAAAAGCATTTTGTATCTAACAATAAGTGATAAAAAATAGATCTGGCGGCCAGTGATAAAAGATCGCCAGCCAAAAGGGGTAAAAGGGCGTTTGGCTGACTAAAATTACCCTAAAGACATAAGCAACTATATCAGTGTTCGAATACGGACACCAACTGTTGTGATATCGTTCATGTTATATACAATTATATATATAATATATTTAAGATCAATAAGATTTGAATAGGTCTATTTTTTGTTGTGCCAATTAAAATTGCAATAATGATAAGAAACTACTTTCGCACCGCTGCTCGTTACTTGTTGAACAACGGTGGCTATAGTGTCTTCAATATTATTGGGCTGGCTATTGGGCTGGCTGCATTTTGGCAGGTTTTTCTATATGTGCAGAAGGAGACCAGTTACGATAAATTTCATAAAAAAGGCGACAGAATTGTCAGGGCTGCGACAAATGTTGAAACACAATCGGGAAAACTTGAAACGCCATTTTCGGCACCTGCACTTGCTATTTTCGCAAAACAGACCTTTCCCGAAATAGAATCCACCGTCCGGGTTTCTCCTGCCAGTTTATTATTCACCAATGGAAATATCAAATATCAGGAAGATAATTGCCTCTTTGTTGATTCTAGTTTTTTCAGAATTTTTGACTTTCCATTGATATCAGGAAGCCCCGGCAATGTTTTGTCTGCGCCCTTTGAGGTCGTATTATCTCAATCGGCTGCAAAAAAGTATTTTGGAAGTACAGATCCGGTAGGTAAAACGCTTTTACTATCTGGAGGTAAATTTAATATCAGGGTTACGGGTATAATGAAAGATCTCCCGGTAAATACTCAATTTAAAGCCGACATCCTGATTTCGATGCCTACAGCGCTTCGTTTTGGCGATACGGCGATGGACCGAAACTGGTCAAATGTTAGTGCCGAAACCTTCTTTTTATTGCGCCCGTCAACTAATTACAAAGCACTTGAAGCCAAAATGCCCAGATTTCTCGAAGAAAGAGTGGGCAATCTAATGCGACAATCCCAGACAAAATACAAGATAGTATTAGAACCGCTTGAGGATATATATCTGCATTCGAAAAGAGGAGGAGTCGTCTCTGGCAATCTTATTAACGTTTACACGTTTGCCTGCATAGGCCTGTTTATTTTATTAATTGCCTGTATAAATTTCATAAACCTAAGTACGGCCAGATCAGTAGAGCGGGCTAAAGAAGTGGGTATCAGAAAGCTTATCGGAGCTGAAAGAAGGCAACTTACTTTTCAGTTTTTAGCTGAATCTGTTATTCTGGCAGCAGTCTCATTTCTGCTCTCAATTGTTGTAACAATTTTAGTCCTGCCCATCTTTAATCAATTAGCTGGAAAAACAATCAGTAAGGGGATAATAAGTGAGCATCCGATCAATATGCTGATAATGCTGCTCATCTCTCTCTTTATTGGAATTTTGGCAGGAGCCTACCCGGCCTTAACGTTGTCATCTTTTAAGCCTATTACTGTTTTGAAGGGGAGTTTCACAACAAGTAAGCGTGGCGCATTATTGAGACGAGCACTGGTTGTAATTCAATTCACTATTTGTATCGCAATGATTGTCGCTACAGTGATTGTATATAGGCAACTGCAATATATGCGAAATTCAAACCTTGGATTTAAAAATGAACAGATTTTGGTGATTGATACGCATTGGGACCCAAATCGTCTATCCTATAGGGATAGGATTACAAATATTCCTGGAATTAAATCAACCTCTCTAACATCAAATGTGCCGGGAGATGAAACGACAATGAATGCGCCTGTTCAATTTGAAAATAGCGACGGAATCATGAAAACTTCCTCCATTAATCAGATTTTTGTGGACTTCGACTTTATTCCGCAGTTCAGTATGGACATAATTTCAGGCCGGAATTTCTCGTCTTCGTTTCAAAGTGATTCGGGCCATGCTATGGTCATTAATGAAAGTTTGTTGCACCTACTGGGCTTCAGAAGTGCCGATCAGGCGATTGGAAAACGATTTATTCGAAATGAAAAGGAAGGGACTATAATCGGCGTTGTGAAAGACTTTCATTATAGGTATCTAAGAGAGCGCATTCAACCACTATGTTTCAATCCTGATCCCGCTAACTGGAGGTTTGTATGCGTAAAACTAAAAACCGACGGACTGGCCAAAACTATGGATGCGCTTGAAAATGTTTGGAAAACAACCATACCTCAACGACCATTTTCATTTTATTTTGCGGATGACTATTTTAACGAACAATACAGGACAGACGAAAACTTTGGAAAACTATTTGTTTGCTTTTCTATTTTGACAATTATCATATCCAGCATTGGTCTTGTAGGACTATCTTCATACAGCACGCTTCAAAGAAAAAAAGAAATCGGTGTTAGAAAATTACTTGGAGCCAGTGTATTAAATATCGTTAAACTTCTATCTATCGAGTTCTTAAAGCTTATCGCAATTGCTTTGGTTTTTGCATCTATAATAATTTGGTTTCCAATTCACGCCTGGCTGGAGGAATTCCAATATCGGAGATCTGTTCAATGGTGGGTTTTTATAGCGGCCGGTGGTTTCGTCCTACTTATCGCATTTGCAACAATCAGCATACATGTGGTTAAGGCTGCTATTTCCAATCCTGTCAAAAGTCTAAAGTCGGCAGAGTAATGGAATATGAGCCAGCTAGCTCAAGTACAAAAAAATAGCAGTTCTGGCTACCAATCACAACCTGATTAAAAATGAAACTGCGACCTTTTAAATATATTATTCACTTATTTAACTATTTAATCAGCCCTTGGCTTTTTTTGAGAATACGGAATTTATCCTTTAGTAGTCTGGCGTAAAAAAATTAAGGTGTTTGGAAGCTAGCTGTAGGGTGGGTTCGTAGGGGTTATTATGGTTATACTACTGCCTGACCTGGATTACCTTTCTAATTATAGATGGAAAGTATAAAAAAAGGAGGACATTTAATTGTCCTCCTTATACAAAAAATCACTCCATTTAATTCATATCACTTTCAGGTCGGTATCAGGCTTTTGGTTCCTTTTGACTACCTTCCGGTTTTGATTTTGTTTTCTTTTTAATCTCGAAATAAATCGATTGTTTTTCCTTGTCAAAATGTGCAATCAATGCATCTCCTTCCGAGACGCGGTGATTGAGGATTTCTTCAGCCAGTGGATCTTCTAAATATTTCTGGATAGAGCGCTGTAAAGGCCGGGCGCCAAATTGAATGTCGTAGCCTTTATCAGAAATGAATGCCTTCGCTTCTTCCGTCAGTTCCATCGTGAGACCAAGCACACCGAGGCGTGCAAAAACCTTCTTCATTAGAATATCGATAATCGAGAAGATATTTTCTTTTGTCAATGAATTGAAAATAACGACGTCATCAATACGGTTCAAAAATTCCGGAGAGAAAGTACGCTTAAGCGCCTTTTCAATAACAGCCTTATTACTCTCTTCCTGGTTCTGAATCCGGGAAGCGGTTGCAAAACCTACACCGTCGCCGAATTCTTTCAACTGGCGAACCCCAATATTAGAAGTCATAATAATGGTTGTGTTTTTGAAATCGATCTTGCGTCCCAGACCATCGGTTAAAACACCGTCGTCCAATACCTGTAATAAAATGTTATAGATATCGGGATGGGCTTTTTCAATTTCATCCAGTAAGATCACACTATATGGCTTACGTCTTACTTTTTCTGTAAGCTGACCGCCTTCTTCATAACCCACATAGCCCGGAGGGGCACCGATGAGCCGGCTGACAGAGAATTTTTCCATGTATTCACTCATGTCAATCCTGACCAGTGCATCTTCGGAGTCAAACAGATGTCTAGCGAGGGAACGTGCCAATTCTGTTTTACCGACACCGGTAGGTCCCAGGAAGATAAAACTGCCAATAGGCTTACGTGGATCCTTCAAGCCTACACGGTTGCGCTGGATCGCTTTAACGACTTTCGTAATAGCATCATCCTGTCCAATCACCATCTGGCTCATGTCATCGTGCATCTTACGCAGCTTTTCAGTTTCCGCCTGTACCATACGTTTTACCGGTATGCCAGTCATCATTGAAATGACTTCCGCAATTGCATCTTCGGTAATGGGATAACGCTTATTCTTGCTTTCCTCTTCCCAATCACCCTTCGCTTTTTCAAGTTCTTCACCAAGTTTCTTTTCTGTATCCCGGAGTGTTGCTGCCTCTTCGAATCGTTGGTTTTTTACAACCTTATTCTTTTCTACTTTGATATCCTCAATTTTCTTTTCTAGGTCCAGCATATTCTGCGGTACATTGATGTTCTTCAAATGCACGCGCGCGCCTACTTCATCAAGCACATCAATGGCCTTGTCCGGTAATAACCGGTCTGTCATGTAACGGTCGCTGAGTTTAACACAGGCGTCAATGGCTTCCTGGCTATAGGTTACGCTATGATAATCTTCATATTTCGTTTTAATGTTATTCAGAATCTGAATCGTTTCTTCCACACTAGGTGGTTCAATCAATACTTTCTGAAAACGCCTGTCTAATGCTCCGTCCTTTTCAATATAGTTACGGTATTCATCCAGTGTACTGGCGCCAATGCACTGCAGATCCCCTCTGGCCAGTGCTGGTTTGAAAATATTGCTGGCATCCAGCGAGCCGCTGGCACCGCCTGCACCGACAATGGTATGAATTTCATCAATAAATAAAATCACATCCCGGTTTTTTTCCATCTCGTTCATGATAGATTTCATGCGTTCTTCAAACTGGCCTCTGTATTTAGTACCGGCAACAAGTGCTGGCAGGTCCAGTGAAACAACACGCTTATCAAAAAGCACCCGGCTAACTTTTCTTTGTACGATTCTGAGTGCAAGGCCTTCTACGACGGCTGTTTTACCAACACCGGGTTCACCAATCAGAATGGGGTTATTTTTCTTTCTACGGGAAAGAATCTGAGAAACCCTTTCTATCTCGGTATCACGGCCTACGATAGGATCCAGCTGACCGGTTTCAGCCAGTCGGGTAATATCGCGGCCAAAGTTATCCAGGGCTGGCGTCCGGCTTTTGGGGTTGGCAGTTGTGGGCCGGGCAGCACGCTGCGGACCAAAACTGCGCTTTTCGTCGTCAAAATCTTCTTCGTGTTCCTCGAATTCAGCACGCGGATCGTTATCTCTGACAATGCCAATTTCATTTCGGAACAAATCATAGTCCACATCAAACTGGTTCAGGATCTGTGTCGCTATATTTTCCCGGTTTTTCAGGATTGACAACATCAGGTGTTCTGTTTCAATTTGTGGGCTTTTAAGGGCTTTGGCCTCAAGAACTGTTATCCGAATTACTTTTTCCGCCTGTTTGGTTAAAGGTAAACTGTTAATATCTCCAATATTTTTCCCCGTTTTATCCTTAACCGCCATTTCGACTTCCTTACGTAATTCATAAAGGTCAATATTGAGTTGCTTTAAGATGCGGATCGCCGCATTGTCGCCTTCTCTTATTAGGCCTAATAACAAATGTTCAGTGCCAATAAAATCATTCCCTAACCGCAAAGCTTCTTCACGACTAAAGGTGATTATTTCTTTTACTTGAGGAGAGAAGTTACTGTCCATAATTGTAGGTTATAATTGCTTATGTATATTAAATGCCTGAATATTGAGATTCTATTGGTAAGATACGGTGGTTTAACCGAATTTTACCCATATTTTTCAATTTTAGAAAAAAAACAGGAATTGAAAAATGAACCCAATGTTCTTAAGATTTTATCTTTGACGTTTTAAATCTGGGAAGGTTACTTAATTTAGACAAATATGAAAATCAAAGTTGATACCAAAGAAAAATTTAAGGTTTGGCGACCTGAGGAGGCAGCATTTTCTGTAAAAATGGCAGAAGCTATTACCACAAACGTCATAGAAAGCTTCCGGGAACCTTCCAAAAGCGCCATAATTGATTTTAGCGCGGTCTTAACAGCTGAAAGGCAGGCACTCATTGACCTGGCCACCCTGCACCAGTTATGTTATAAGAATCAGGCTTCCTTAGTACTGTTCGATGTATGCGTCGCGGTGAAGCAGGAAATGGAAGCTTTAAAGCTAACAGATGTTTTTAATCTGACACCGTCAGAAAGTGAGGCCTGGGACGTCGTTCAAATGGAAGAGATTGAGCGAGAACTTTTTGGTGACCTAGGGGGCATAGAAGCAAAAGCGGAAGAGTAGGGTTATTTACAATTCCGCTTTCAGGTCTTTATCACATCGTTTCTATTGTTTTAAAATATTGCCGACGGTTAACTGCTAATATAACTCTGCAAATGTTCTATTGTGGATTTTTGGTCCTCAATGACGTACCGGACCAAATCGCCAATGGAGATAAATCCCACTACCTTTTTTTCCTCTACCACTGGTAAATGGCGGATATGCTTATCGGTCATAATGGTCATACATTCTTCTACAGATTGTGTCGACGTAACCGTTAGTAAATCTTTGGTCATTACTTCCTCTATTGTCGTCGTCTTGGAGGCTTTCCCTTTTAAAATTACCTTACGCGCATAATCGCGCTCCGTAAAAATGCCCTGGAGATCATTTTCTTCCATGACAAGCAATGCACTGATGTTCTTAGCCATCATCTGTTCAAGTGCTTCAAAAACAGATGTATTTTTCGTTACCGAAAAAATCACGGCCGGTTTTTGGTTGAGAATAAATTGGACAGATTTCATAAATATCGATTTTAGTGGTACCTAAATTTAAGAAATTTTAGGCAATTAAACCGGGTTGGCAGATGAATAATATATGGCCATTTCTAAAAAAAAAGCGCCGCCTTCTTTTTCTGAAAACGGGCACTCTTTTAACGAATTGTTAATCAATGGCTAAGCACTGAATATTATCTAAATATTAAAGATTATACTTTGATGTAAATTTTCTTTTTGTCCATAAAATAGACAATTACCCACATAAATATAATAAAGCAGATGGCATAAAAGAGGGAGCTGTTATGCTCATTAGCGAATAAAGGTTTGCAGATATGTTCGTAGAACCAACCCAGCGGGTTGGTATAAACAGGCTTGCCATCTAAGGCGCCATGCGGGATTCTGATGAGCCAAAGTATCCGGGGCAATAATCCACTAAGTACAAAAATAAATAATGGGTTTTTGCCGAAAACATTAAAAAATTTATCCAGCCATGTACGATGACCCTGCATTTCAATAAAATATATAATGACGGCCAGAATAATCATTGCCATGCCAGAGGTATAAAGCACAAAAGTACTGGTCCAGATTTTTTTGCTTATCAGGAAAAACTGTCCCCAGAAGCTGCCTATAAAGAGCAGTAGTGTACCGGCGACAAATAGTTTGCTGATCATCTCATAGGTTTTCCCGTTTTCCCGGATAAATTTCCCGGTGAGATAGCCGATTACTACCTGTACCACCGGAGCAGCCGAACTGGCAATTCCTTCCGGATCAAAAGGGATGCCTTCACCGTGATACATGTGGTCCATGCCTAAAATAGGGATATCTACTTTTTCTGTTCCAAACCAACCATGCAGGCTAAATGGATCTCCCGGTGTCCCAAGGGAATAGCTGATCCACCAGTAACCGACTAAGATGATGGCACTGATAATAATAGTCGTTTTTGGCCGAAAATAATAAACAATCAGGGAGGCGAAAAAGTAGGCAACGGCTATGCGTTGTAATACCCCGAAAATACGGATATGATCCCAGCTTTTGAATACCAGTACATCATTTTGCCAGCTGACAAACGGGAACCAGTTTAAAAACAGGCCGATACCGAATATCAAAAGTGTACGGCGGATGATTTTAGTCAGAAAATGAGTATTTCCAGCTTCTCTAAGTCTTGGGATTACAAAGGCCATTGCATTGCCCACAACAAATAAAAAGAAGGGAAAGACCAGATCAGTGGGTGTGCAGCCTTCCCATGCTGCATGATCCAGCGGAGCATAGATATGCGACCAGGATCCCGGATTATTAACGGTAATCATCAGCGCAACCGTCATCCCCCGAAATACATCCAAAGAATAGTAGCGTTCTTTTTTCATACGTTTAAATGCATTTTACCAACCCATTAAAGATTTTGTGAACATACGTAGGCAATATTATTAGTATGCTTCTATGATCCCTGTCTGCCACGACCCGCCTTTTATCAGACTAAGGTATATTTTTTTAGGCAGATAGGAATTTTAAATTGCGCATTATTCCTTTGAATTTGGAACGCTTTAAAGGTGAGTTTTTAAATATCTTTCTAAAACTGTCTTCTGTAAGATCCAGCCATTCTTCTTTGGTAAAATCAAGGATTTCTGCTATAGGGGTAAAGGCAGCATCTTTGTTAGGCTGACTGAAACGGTTCCAGGGACATACATCCTGGCAGATATCGCAACCAAATGCCCAGTTGTCAAACTTTGGCTTTAAATCCTCAGGAAGCAGCATGTCCTTTAATTCAATGGTAAAATAGCTGATACATTTATTGCCCTGAATAACACGGTCCGGAAGAATCGCATCAGTAGGACAGGCGTCTATGCATTTAGTACAACTACCACAGAAATCTTTGGGTAGGGGGTCATCATACCAGAGTTCCCAATCAATAATCAGGGAGGCAATAAAGAAGAATGAGCCCGCGCCTTTATTAATAAGCATGCCGTTTTTTCCAACCCAGCCCAGGCCGCTGCGCTGTGCCCAACTACGCTCTAAAACGGGGGCACTGTCAACAAAGCCCCGCCCCTGAATCTCACCAGCCTGCGCTCTGAGTTTTTGCAAGAATTCATTTAGGCGCGCTCTGATGATTTCATGATAGTCATTTCCGTAGGCATATTTAGATATTTTGGGGCTATCTGCTGCCTGCTGTTCGGCGGGGTAATAGTTTTTCAGCAGTGTAATGACTGATTTGGCACCCGGAACCAGTTTAGTGGGGTCTACTCTTAATTCGAAATAATTTTCCATATAATGCATGTCACCATGCATACCTTTATTCAGCCATGCTTCCAGTCTTCTTGCATCCTGGTCAAGTGGTACTGCTTTAGCGATACCACAGTGATCAAAATCAAGCGCTTCGGCCAGGCTTTTAATAATATGGGTTCTGTTTTCGAGGGTCAAAGCCAAATATTAAGGGTAAATTAGTTGATAATGCACATAAAGTAGGTAATTTTGAACTTGATGGCTGAGGCAAAATTAAGAAAGCCAGATCGAAAATCCGATTATAAATAATATATCAACTGTAATATCCGCTCATGAAATATGCATTTATTCTGCTTTTGGGTGTTCTTATCTTCAATTCCTGCAGTAATCAAAATAACTTTCCACCTGCGGAAAACGCGTTGGTTGCAGCACAGCAGTTTCTTGATGGCTGTATGAAAGGTGATTTTAAAAGGGCTGGATTTTATATTCAGCAGGATTCAGTGAACGAGGCGCAGCTGAAAGCCTTAGAGGATGCTTATTACCATAATACCAGTGATCAGCGAGTGGAGTATAGAACCGCAAATATCATCATTGAAAATGATGAAACCGTCAGTCCAAAGGAAGAGATCATTACTTACCAAAATTCTTATGACAAGATCACACGGAAACTGAAAGCAGTCCAGACAGAAAAGGGCTGGAAGGTGGATCTAAAATATACATTCAGCGGTAATTTGTAAAAACGAACATTTGTTTTAGCCGTTTTTGCCTGAAAATTGCTCCTGAATGCCAAAATTCCATAAATATTTGGGTAAAAATGTTTGTAGTCCATATATGTATTGTACTTTTACTCCGCAAAACGCAAATTAACAATTTTGATTCACATTTCATCTTGAAAAGAAGTTGAAAAACTATCACAAATACTACAATCTGACGGACACACATATCATCTTTATGTGCGCGAAGATTTCTATTGTTAATGCACCTCGATCCTTTTTCCCGGTCATCCGACGACCGAGGCTATAATTCCTATATTCATATATAGCCGTTTATTTAATAACCCACAAACTTCGCCATTTAGGGCGGTGGAGTTTATCGTCGTACCATTAGTGCATCCATATCATTGTGAAAAATAACAACAACAACAATAATAATATTGTAGTTCGTATTGCCTGTGAGGCCGATACGCATTACGCTCAGCAAATCGTTGATGAGATGGCCTCGTCAGCTCAAGTTCGTGGAACCGGTATTGCAAAACGTACCCCCGAATATGTGGCTAATAAAATGCTGGAAGGTAAAGCCATAATAGCCGTCACTACAGATGAGGTCTGGGTAGGCTTCTGCTATATTGAGGAGTGGAGTCATGGCAAGTTTGTCGCTAACAGCGGCCTGATTGTATCCCCCGATTTTCGTAAGAGTGGCGTAGCCAAAAGAATCAAAGAAAATACCTTTGCACTTTCCAGGAAGAAATATCCTGACTCGAAAATCTTTGGACTTACCACCGGGCTTGCAGTTATGAAGATCAATTCCGATCTCGGCTATGAACCGGTTACTTATAGCGAACTCACGGACGATGAGAACTTCTGGGCCGGCTGTAAAAGCTGTGTCAATTATGATATCCTCATTAGTAAGGGCCGTAAGAACTGTATGTGTACGGCGATGCTGTTTGATCCGAAGGATCACTACCAGCCTGAAGAAACGCAGGAACACTTTAAGGAAAAATCAAAAATTTATGAACGTTTGCTTCGGCTAAAACAACATAAGTTTTTACAGGCATTCCGTAAAAAAGATAATTCGAATAAAGCAAGCGCACAAACACATCATAAACCTTTCATGGCATTTTTTGAAAAAATAGGCTTATAATAGCTGAAATGAATGTCCAATTGAATTGGGGAGATTTTTATACCCCAACAAAAAAATAATAAGATTGAACTATGGCAAAATCAGTTGTTTTAGGATTTA
>DATJDF010000252.1:0-2756 GCA_035497555.1 Arachidicoccus sp.
ACCTCGCCGCGTATCAATAATCTAAGGGTAAGGTCTCCATGGTTTGTTAATTTGCTGACGGACCAGGTCAATAACTAAAAAGCTTTTCGGCAATTTTGGCATCATGGCCGTAAATGTCTTTCCTGATATTAAGGCGTCCATCAGTATCTACCCAGGTCGTAAAATAAACGAGATAGACCGGAACTGTTTTATCCAGTGAAACCCATTTTTCTTTGATATTTTTATTCATCAGGGAATCCACCATGGACGGGGGATAATGAGTGGTGTCATTTCTTAACAGCCAGTTAGCCATTTTCTCCGGTTCCGATAAGCGTACACAACCATGACTTAATCCACGGTTTCTTGAAGTGAACAGATCATGGTTCGGTGTATCATGAAGGTATATATTGTAACTGTTTGGGAATAGGAATTTTACGCGTCCTAAGGAATTGTCGGGACCTGGCAATTGCCTGACTACAGGAATATTATGGTCGTAACCCGTAATTTGCATATTGTGGTTACGGATATAATCGGGGTTATTTTGCATCCCAGGCATAATTTCTTTTTTAACGATACTCATGGGTACATTCCAATAAGGGGCGAAAACAATGTACTTTATATTACCGGAGAATATAGTCGTACCATGTGCGGCAGAGCCTACAATCACCCGCATATTGAATACTTCTTTACTATCTTCATATGCATGTAATTTATACTCGGGGATATTTACCCATACGTATTCTTTCGGGAGTTCAGAAGGGATCCAGCGCACCCTTTCCAGGTTAATTGTAATATCCCGGATTAACGTATCTAATGGAATATTCAATGCTTTCATGAAATTGGCACCAACGACCCCATCAGCAACTAAGCCGTAACGACCCTGGAAGGATTTAACCGCTGCTCTGGTATCTTGATCATATATATCGTTATCCGGTTTATCTTCGAGGTCGCCCAGTAAATAGAGTCTTTCCTTAATCTGGCTGATCACACCGCCAGAATCTTTCAGCACCAGTTTTGGGCGTTCGAGTGGAATGGAGTCCCAGTTGTGGTTTTCATTTTTGAGATCAATATATTTTTGCAGAACCGTCCGGAGTTCTTTGTATTGTGGATTGAGCATTTTTTCCTCATCCGGTGCTCCTTTACCATTAAGCGTGGAATCCAGTAGTGCTGAGAAGTCAATTTTCTTGCGGGGAATGAACCAACCCAGCTGTGTCGCATCAATATTCCCCTTTCCCTTAAAAACTTCTTCCGCATGGCGGAAGAACTCACCCGTCATGGTTAATTCTGACTTAACGATTTCAGCGTGGGTTATATTTTTAGGCATCGTGTCATCAAATCTGTCCAGAATTCTGGCAAGCCTTTTATCCCCTAGGCTACTATCTGAGGCCTTCATCGACTTGGCATCTGCATTCAGTAAATTGATGAAGTTATACGCCTGTTCTACGAGTCCACTGGTATCAAACCAGGCAAATTCAAAATTACGGTGTCTGTAGAAATTAATAAACATCTCCTCGAATGGCTTATAAATGGAATCCTTTGCAATAAAACTGCGTATCGCATTACTGTCCAGAAACAGATTGTTATAGGATGTCTGCGGTGTTATAGTCTGGTCTATCTTAACCTTTCTGCTTTTTCGGCTTCCACAAGCCACCGCCAATATAATCAGTACAGTTCCAGCGATAAATAATTTGCGTAAAGTCATTTAAAATAGGTGTTTAATATTGAATAGTTTAATAAGACGGTCGCTACCAGGCCGGCTGTCTCGGTTCTGAGTCTTGTCGGACCTAATGTTACAGGCCTGAACTTATTTTTTAAGGCCTGGTCGATTTCTTCCTGAGAAAAATCGCCTTCTGGTCCGATCAGGACAATTTGCGACTGATCTGGCTGATCGCTACCTAAAAGTAGCTTTTCTTCATCAGGCAAACAATGGGCGATCCATTTATTTGTATATTTATTTTGTTGAATAATGTCGTTGAATTTTAACAGATTAGATAATTTTGGCAAAAATACCTGCCTGCTTTGTAACATTGCAGAAATAAGAATTTGATTGAGGCGGTCCCATCTGACAACACTTCTTTCCGTTCTTTCACAGTCCATCAACAAGATTTCGGTTATACCGATTTCCGTTATTTTTTCAAGAAGCCATTCAATCCGACTAATATTTTTGGTGGGTGAGATCCCAAGGCATATGCCAGCCGAAGGTGGGTCAGCCCTTTCTATATTCAAAATGTGTGTCTGGCAGTGTTTTTTATGTGCCAGGGTGATTTTGGCAGTGGCCAGCAGACCATTGCCGTCCGTTAGCTCTATTTCATCGTTTTGCTGCATTCTGAGCACCTGGATGCAATGCCTGCTTGAATTTTCATTCAAAATGAAGGTCGTTAGGGTATTTTTTAGTTCAGGTTCGTAGAAATAGGGCCGTTGCTCGCTGCTCAAAATAATTTGGATGTTTGTCAGGCAAATTTAACAAGAAGTCCCGTAAACCTATGTAAAAAAGTCATTTAATAAGTAGAAATTTCTATACAATTGTGCCAATTCTTGTCTACATTTCCATAAAAAGGGGGTTGGCATTTTAATTGACTAAGCACCATCTAAGAATCGTTTTTAATATTAATGACAAATTGGCGATAGAAATTGATAGTATATGAAGAATAATAATTTTTTCTTTCAAAATGCGGAGGAAGGTGACTTTTTGCCGTTAATTCCAATGAATGAAATGGATGGGGACCAGGAAATACTGGATATTCCGGATGAGTTGATCCTGTTACCCTTACGCAATA
>DATJDF010000253.1:0-2589 GCA_035497555.1 Arachidicoccus sp.
ACCCAGTTGTTTGGCCTTTGACAAATAACGCCTGGCATCCGCTACGGAAAAAGCACTTTTTTCAACAAAAATATCTACCCGTTTACACCTTCTTTTTTTAAGCATCTCCGGAAATAACTTCGTTGCAAGTAGCGCTAAATATGCCTGCTCATCCCCTTTAAAATCTGCGGGTTTTATGTGAGCCGCCAGGCAGGTTGGTATAATATCGAGTACTGCTGTAACAGCTACCTGCTGAATAACGTCTAATAATTTTAATTCTGCCCCTATACTTAAGCCGTAACCTGTTTTTATTTCTGTGGTGGTTACCCCTGAGCGTAACATCAGCTCTAAACGCTCATGGACCGAGTTCGTTAATTCTTGCTGTGACGCCTTCCTGGTGGCAGTAACCGTTTCCATAATGCCTCCGCCGGCTTCTGCAATTTCAAGATAGGTCTTCCCCTCTAGACGCATAGCGTAATCCATCGCCCGACTTCCTGCAAAGCAAATATGGGTATGGGCATCCACAAATCCAGGAAGCAGCACCTGCGGAGTTTCAATTATTGTTTTATCGATATTTGGGTACAGTGCTTTCAATTCACTGTAAACTCCAATATGCATAATCTTCGTCCCCGATACAACAACACCTCCCGCCCCGATAATTTCAAGTGCCTGCTCTTTTATTGCGCCTTTTAAGGGCAGACCTGCCATAGTAATCACTTGCGCAAAAGGTCCAATAAGCCGGAGTGGCAATTCAATATTTTTTATTTTGTCTACCATTATCATGTCGCTTTTCAGATTTGTATTCCAAAATCTTTTGCTATGGTCTGTGCCTTTTCATAACCCGCATCCAGGTGCCGATAAATGCCGAGTGCCGGATCATTAAATAAAACACGCCTTAGACAATCAGCTGCAAGATCCGTTCCATCCGCAACAATGACCATACCCGCATGCTGCGAGTAACCCATCCCTACTCCTCCACCGTGGTGAAAGGATACCCAGGTTGCTCCACCCGAAGTGTTGCTCATTAAGTTTAATAAGGGCCAGTCTGATACAGCATCACTGCCGTCTTTCATTGCTTCTGTTTCTCTGTTGGGGGACGCAACAGAACCACAGTCCAGATGGTCGCGTCCAATGACAATCGGGGCTTTTACTTTCCCTGAGCGCACCAGATCATTAAAAATGAGTCCTGCTTTTTCCCGCTCTCCTAATCCCAGCCAGCAAATTCTTGCCGGTAAGCCCTGGAAGGCCACCTTTTCCTGCGCCATTTTCAGCCAGTGAATCAGATGCGTATTCTCCGGGAAAGCCTCCATAAGTGCCCGATCCGTTGTATATATATCCTCAGGATCTCCCGAGAGGGCCACCCAGCGAAAGGGCCCTTTCCCTTCACAAAACAATGGGCGAATATATGCTGGTGTAAAGCCCGGGAAATCAAAAGCACGGGTAGCCCCACCCTGTAATGCGAACTCCCGTAAATTGTTGCCGTAATCAAAAGTAACCGCTCCGTTCTGCATTAATTCCAGCATGTAATTCACATGGCGCGCCATACTCTTTATTGCCTTTGATTTATATAGCGCAGGATCAGATGTTCTTAAGTCACTCGCTGAAGGTAAATTCATTCCATTAGGTATATAACCATTTAAAGGATCATGCGCTGAAGTCTGATCAGTTAATATATCCGGAGTGATCTTATCTTCCAGCAGTCTTGCTAATAGATCACCTGCATCCATCACCAGCCCGACAGAGAGCGGCTTTTTATCCAACTGTGCCTTTTTAATCCACCCTATGGCCTCCGCATAGTCCGTTGTCATCCGGTCTATATATTTCGTTTCTAAGCGTTTTTTAATTCTCTCAGGATCTACATCTGCGCCAAGCAGCACAGCGCCAGCCATAGTGGCGGCCAGAGGCTGTGCTCCACCCATACCGCCTAGTCCAGCTGTCACAATTAATTTGCCGGCTAAATCGCCTTTAAAATGCTTTATTCCACAGGCTACGAAAGTTTCATAAGTGCCCTGCAAAATTCCCTGGGTTCCAATATAGATCCAGCTGCCGGCAGTCATCTGACCAAACATCATGAGTCCTTTGCTTCTAAGCTCATTAAAATGCTCCCAAGTGGCCCATTTGGGTACCAGATTACTATTTGCAATCAGGACCCTTGGCGCCTGCGGGTGTGAGCGGATTATACCCACCGGTTTACCCGACTGAACCAATAAAGAATGATCCGCGTCTAGTTCCAGTAATATCTGAATGATCTTTAATAAGGATTCTTGGTTACGGGCGGCCTGTCCGGTTCCACCATACACGACTAATTCTTCCGGGTTTTCTGCAACCTCGGCATTTAGATTGTTTAGTAACATCCTGAGCGGCGCTTCTGTCTGCCAACTCCTGGCATGCAACTGCGTGCCTACAGGTGATGTGTAATGAGGATGATTGGCATATCTTTTAATAAATTCCGAATAATTCATTTGGTGCCTCCTTTTGATAATCGTTTGTCAATAAATTTCTTTCAGCTGCAAAGCTGTCCACTAAATCCGTCAACCCACGTGTACTGATCAGATTGTGCAGTCCCTTTATATCCAATGAAAATATGCGGTCCTCATTTGCAAAACTGAC
>DATJDF010000254.1:0-4098 GCA_035497555.1 Arachidicoccus sp.
GGTGCGTCAGTGCTATCCAGAGGCCACCACAAAAAATCCATAAAATATTTA
The DNA here is from genome assembly GCA_035497555.1 of Arachidicoccus sp. Classification (GTDB taxonomy): domain Bacteria; phylum Bacteroidota; class Bacteroidia; order Chitinophagales; family Chitinophagaceae; genus Arachidicoccus. Next base: position 52 of record DATJDF010000254.1, read on the forward strand.
ATGCGGTGCTCAGACACCCGGGGCCATTTCCATTTTCCTGGCCGCGCTCCGTAATCCGAAGACCGAAAGGCGTCAGGGTGGCAAAACCAATTTTAAAGCATTGCACTCCAAATGGAATACCGACAACGGTCAGGCATAACATAAAGCCGCCGACCATATAGCCAACAAAGACAATAAAACCGCCAAAAATAAGCCAGATCAGATTGCCAAGAAAGTTCATACCTTTTGTTTACCCGTTGCTATAATTAAATTCCCTTAAAGATTATTTTTCTGTTTGCGGCTCATCTTCATCTTCACTTTCAGCCTCAGCCTCCAACCAGCGATCAGCGGCAACAGGATCATCATCCGTTGCAGGGTCACTCTCCTGACTGGCTGGTCTTTGCGGATCTGGACCTGCGTTTTGTATCTGTTCTGCGTTTACAGGAGTCTCACTGCCCTCAATATCAGTTCCTTCAGCCGCATTTATTGCTTCATTTGTACCGGATTCAGGCAAATCACCTGCATTTTCTTCGGGCTGCGGGCTTTTTGTTTCCTGATCCGCTTTTTTAAGATGACCGGCTGTCAGAAATTCGTATATTTTCTGTGAGTTCAGGGTCAGCTTATCAAAATCTATCCGAAGTTGCGGGATCAGGTCTATCAGTGTATTTACACGTCCCTCGGTATTGAGAAATTTATTCAGAACAACAACACGCTTATGATCCAGCAAACACCAGCCGCTCTGAAAATTACCACGTTCATACCGGACGGTATAGCCTGATTCGCCCAAAATATTTTCCAGTTTATCGACAAATGCAGGTGTAAATTTAATCATCCTTTCGCTTCGTTTGTGTGAAATTAAGTGAAATTGGCTAATTCAGCAAACCCTTTATTTCATTGAGTTTAAGTAGTGCTTGCATGGGCGTTAACTCGTTTATATTCATTTCTGTTAATGCCTTGCGTATTTGTTCAAAAACCTCAGTATGAGCGTCAAAAATAGAAAGTTGCAAATGCGGTTCATTTACTCTTTTTAATGCAGCACCGGCGTCATGAACAGTCGGCCCTCCACTGTTAGAACCGGCAGAGGATACACCCAGCGCATCCGCGGCTCTTTTACTTTCTAATTGCTGCAATATCTTATTGGCCCTGTCAATGAGTGAAGTGGGCATGCCTGCCATTTTCGCCACATGTATACCAAAACTATGCGTGCTGCCACCCGGTGCAAGCTTTCTGAGGAAAATAATTTTATGTCCGATTTCTTTATTGGTCACATGATAATTTCTGACACCGGTCAGATGCTCTTCCAGGTCATTGAGCTCATGGTAATGCGTTGCAAATAAGGTCTTAGGCTTCGCCGGGGCATTATGTAGGAATTCAACAATACTCCAGGCAATGGAAATGCCATCATAGGTAGAAGTCCCGCGACCAATTTCATCCAGTAATATCAGGCTTCGGGGCGAAATATTATTGATGATACTGGCGGTTTCATTCATCTCCACCATAAAAGTACTTTCCCCGCCACTCAGGTTATCACTGGCACCTACTCTTGTAAATATCTTATCTGTCAATGGAATCAAAGCCTCAGCAGCCGGCACAAAACTTCCTATATGTGCCATGAGGGTGATGAGCGCTGTTTGCCTGAGCAAGGCGCTTTTACCACTCATATTCGGTCCTGTCAGAATAATAATTTGCTGATCCTTCGGGTCCAGCTGGATGTCATTGGCAATAAAATTTTCTCCGGGTGGTAAATTTCTTTCGATGACCGGATGTCGGCTCTCTTTCAATATTAAAGCAGTACCGTCATGCAAACTGGGTTTATGATATCGGTATTTACCGGCGTTACGAGCGAAACAACTAAGGCAATCCAAAGTAGCAATTAACTGGCCATTACGTTGAATGCGCTGTGTATAACCGGTCATAGACTCTAGTAAAGCTTCGTAAATCCGGTTCTCAATGCTACTGATTTTGTCCTGGGCCCCTGTTATCTTTTCCTCATACTCTTTTAATTCTTCTGTGATATAGCGTTCCGCATTTGCAAGGGTCTGTTTACGGATCCAGGTCGCAGGCACTTTTTCCTTATGCAAGTTGGTCACCTCCAGATAATAACCAAAAACATTATTGAATCCTATTTTTAAAGAGGAAATACCCGTTATTTCTGCTTCTCTTTTCTGTAATTTATCTAAGTAAGACCGGCCACTATGCGCAATGGATCTTAACTCATCCAGCTCCGCGTCCACACCCCCGCAGATCAGATGACCTTTGGAGACCAGTGCCGGTGGTTCCGGCACGATTTCCCGGCAGATTCTTTCCACCATCTCCGTGCAGCCGTCTAAATCCGCTCCTAAAACCTTTAAAAAATCATTTGCGGCGTCTGAACACAGGTTTTTAATTTCGGCGCAAACTTTAAGGCTACCGGCCAGTTGAACAACCTCCCTCGGTCCGACCCTTTTCATAGAAATCTTGCTTGCCAGCCGTTCCAGATCACCGCAGGCTTTCAGCCACTTTTCAAGCGCCACCTGGAAATCAGGGTGCAAAATCAGTGATTCCACACTATCCAGCCTCTGACCAATCTTTGCAAGATCTATCAAAGGCATAATCAGCCATCTTTTAAGCAGCCTTGCCCCCATGGCCGTTACCGTATCATCCAATACTTTGAGCAGGTAATGTTCATCCGGTGCGCCTGTCCCCAAGAGTTCCAGGTTACGGATCGTAAAACGGTCCATCCAAAGAAATTCATCTCTTTCAATTCGTTGGATCTGGGTAATATGATCTAAATGTGGGTGTTGGGTTTCTTTCAGGTAATGCAGGATCGCACCGGCAGCAACAATGCCCAGCTTCAACGCTTCAATCCCGAATCCTTTCAGGCTATGAACCTGAAAGTGTTTGAGCAGGGCCTCCGATGCAAATGCTTCCTCAAATATCCAGGACTCCATTGTATAAGTGAAAATATGGCTGCCAAAAGTTTCCCGGAATTTTTTCTGAAAACTTCGTTGAAAAATAACCTCTGCCGGTCTTAAAGTCTGAATCAACTTCTCTATATATTCGAGATCACCCTGTGCAACAAAAAATTCACCGGTAGAAATATCTAAAAAGGCCACACCCAGCTCTTTTTCTGTATAATGTAGCGCCGCCAGGAAATTATTGCTGCCATTTTCCAGGAGTTTATCGTCCACTGCCAATCCGGGCGTCACGAGTTCTGTTACGCCGCGTTTGACAATCCCTTTGGCCTCCTTCGGGTCTTCCAGTTGGTCACAGACCGCCACCCGGTAGCCTCCTTTCACCAATTTATGTAAATAAGCGTCAAGTGAATGATGCGGAAATCCAGCCAGTTCCATTGCATCCGGGTTACCACTATGACGTTTGGTTAAAGTAATACCCAGTACTTTTGCGGCTTTTACGGCGTCCTGCCCAAATGTTTCATAAAAGTCTCCCACCCTGAACAGTAGTATTGCATCCGGATATTGTTGTTTTATCGCGTTATGTTGCTGCATCAGTGGTGTTTCACCCTTTGATTTTGCCATAGCAACAAAGATAGGTGCTGCCGGATGAATATAAAATCACCCTGGAAAATTGTGTATAAAAAGTGGAAATGTATCAATAACAGCAAAAGGAATAAAATCTTCCAGCAATAAAGGACCGCCTGGACCAACACACCTGGTATCTTCACGATTTATGTAGGGCATCCCTGAGGCAGTCGTTAATTTTTTGTCGCTCATAAATAATATTGTTTAACCGATTAGAAAAATTGCCGCTTGCATCCCGAATATACCGGGAACTTCCGTCTAAAAAAAGCGCTATTGCCAATGAAAGAATAGACAACCTCTATGTAATGACAAACGCTCATTGCCTCGTCTTTTTAGAAATTGGTGATGTAAAAACGCCAAACCTGACCTACTTATATCGCCAGATTCTATTTTATTAAAACATCCTATCTATTTTAACATTTCATTAATTTTGTATAATTACCTATTTATTAGCATTTTAAACTTTAGTTATTAAAAAATATTAATTTAAAATAATACCTTGTATTGCATAGTACTACCATATGCATAGTTTTGTGGTAATAATAGT
>DATJDF010000255.1:0-4650 GCA_035497555.1 Arachidicoccus sp.
ACCGCGATGCCCCCCAAAAAAGCATTACATCCATACCCGGTGTCGCGCAGAATATGCGCCGTCATCGAAGAAATTGAGGTTTTACCGTGGCTGCCACCGACACAGATATTAAAGCTCTGTTCAGTGATCCATTGTAATATATCACTACGTTTAACCACAACAAACCCTTTTTCCCTGCAAAATGCGAGTGATTGATTCATCTCACCAATAGCCGGCGTATATACCACCAGATCAGGCGAAGCGGGTATAAGCGCTGTATTATCCTCAAAATGCACTTCTATTCCTTCTTTTTGTAATGCAGCTGTCAAAGGGGTGGCATGGCGGTCATAACCACTGACAGCCGCGCCTTTGCTCGCAAAATATCGGGCAATTGCACTCATACCAATTCCCCCGATGCCAATAAAGTAAATAACCCGGATATCTGTTAGCATCAGGTGCGTTGCGTTCTGCTCTTGGGTGATATGTGCTGGCTTCTGATTCACTTGATCGTTTTAAAGATTTCTTCGGCGATGATTTCATTAGCATTGGTAATTGCCAGTGTGCTAATATTATTTTTATATGTTTTTAGTTTTTCTTCGTCAAATAGCATGTTGGTGACAGCTCCGAATAATTTAGTCACTGCATCACTGTCCTTGACCATTTCTGCAGCATTTTTGCGTATCAGCCGCATCGCATTCTCAGTCTGGTGATCTTCGGAGGCAAATGGATAGGGGACAAATACGGTTGGTTTGCCTGCTACACACATTTCAGCAACCGACATGGCACCTGCTCTTGAGATCACAACATCGGCTGCCGCATAGGCTTTATCAATTTCCTGGATAAACTCGCCGACCCATACATTGCTTTTATGCATAGAACCACTTCTGACGTAACGAGGTGCATTGTTTTTCCCCGTCTGCCAGATGAGCTGGATGTTTAAGGCATGCAGGTCTATGAGATGATTGAGCATGACTTCATTGATACTACGCGCCCCGAGTGAACCGCCTATCGCGAGAATGGTTTTTCTACTTTCATCCAGACCAAAGAACCTGATACCGTCTGTACGCGTGACATGGGATTCTGATATGATTTTTCTGACGGGATTACCGGTTATCAGGATTTTATCCTTAGGGAAAAACCTGTCCATACCTTCCGCTGCGACAAAAATTCGGGTGGCCTTCTTGCCAAGTAGAATATTGCTCTTTCCTGCGAAGGAATTGGACTCATGAATAAAAGTGGGCAGTCCCTTTTTTTGCGCATACCGCAGTACCGGGTAAGTGGAATAACCGCCTACACCGACTACGGCGGTTGGATTAAATTCTTTGAAAATCTCCTTCACCTGGAAAAAGCTCTTGATGATTTTAAAGGGAAGACTCAGGTTTTTCCATATTGAACTTCTGTTGAAGCCGGCAATATTGATACCTTTTATCTGGTAACCTGCCTGAGGCACCTTTTCCATTTCCATTTTGCCTTTGGCGCCTACAAATAACAATTCGATATATGGATCGGCTTTACGAAGCGCGTTGGCAATGGCAATCGCAGGGAAGATATGCCCCCCTGTTCCGCCCCCAGCGATAATAATCCGATTATGTTTTTTGTTTTCCTCTTGCATGACGATTCGTTTATTATACCGCGGCCACTTTTAATTTTTCTTCGTTGATATTAGCGATTACCCTTTTTTGCGTAGCACCCTCCATCTTTTCCACATTACAGGCTACACTCAAGATGATCCCGATCGATGCACAAGTAAAAAGAAAAGAGCTACCTCCCATACTGATTAACGGCAAGGTGACCCCGGTAACCGGCATCAGATTGACATTTACCGCCATGTTGGCGAGTGCCTGTATGATCAGTGTAAAACTTAACCCTAGGGCCAGGAATGCTCCAAATGCAAATGGACATTTCCTGAAGATCCGAATGCACCTGAACAGAAACACCAAATAAATGAAAATAATAAATACACCCCCTAACAGTCCGTATTCTTCTATAATTATAGAGTAAATAAAATCATTATAAGCCTGTGGCAGATAATTACGCTGACGACTATTGCCCGGGCCAAGACCAAATAACACACTGCCATTGGCGATGGCAATCTTTGATTGCTTCACCTGATAAGGGACTTCCGTTGATTCTGAGTACATGAAATTTTCTACACGGCTCCGCCAGGTAGAGAACCGTTTAAACACGCCCTCACCAGATCCTGTTTGTTCTATCTCAGAACCATCACTTCGCACGGTTTGGCTATGATGGATAGCGGCCGAAGCGATCAGCAGGGCCACCGGAATAAGTGCCACCAGTACCACCAGCCCGATATGTTTTAGATTAACTCTACCAATAAACATCAGCATGAGAGCTGTCGCGCCCGTCAATAAGCCATTAGACAGATTGGCCGGGAAGATTAGCAGGCAAGTGAGCGCTGCCGGAACAAAAACCGGTAAAAACCCTTTTTTGAAATCCTTTATTACCTTTTGTTTGCGACTCAATTGCCTGGACATAAACATAAAAAGCGCCAGCTTGGCAAAATCACTGGTCTGAAAGGTCATATTGATGATGGGGAGTTTGATCCACCGGCTGCCATCGTTGATTTCTGCACCAAAAAATAAGGTATAGATAAGTAAAGGGATGGAGATGCCATAACAGATAAGGGCTATTTTAGAATAGAGTGAATAGTTCACCCGGTGTAAAAAATAGACAACCCCTAATCCCAATATAATAAAAACGATCTGCTTAAACAGATACACTTCCGTATTACCGTGATTCATTTTATAAGCCAGGGAGCCCGTTGCACTGTAGACGACCAGTAAGGACACCAGTGCCAATAAGGCAACTGAAGCCCAAATATACCGGTCTCCTTTTGTCTTCTGGGTCAGGCCCTTGAATGGGTTCTCTATTTCTAATAAATCATTAATCATCTGAATACAACGGTTATTACTTTAAAGTCTTTAAACTATTTCTTATTCCTTCAGCCAATTATTAGAGATTTTTGACACTTTCTTTAAACTGATCGCCACGATCCATATAGTTTTTAAATAAATCAAAACTGGAACACCCTGGGCTCAGCAAAACACAGTCGTCTTTTTCTGCTAATTTATACGCGGATTCAACGGCATCTTTCATGGTCTGCGTCTGTATAATGGTAGAGACGATTTCCTTAAATGCGTCTTCTATTTTCTGGTTATCGAGTCCAATACACACGATCGCTTTTACTTTCTCTTTGACCAGATCAGCAATTAAGGTATAATCATTGCCTTTATCCACTCCTCCCATTATGAGTACGGTAGGTTTTTCCATACTTTCGAGTGCAAACCAGACCGAATTCAGGTTGGTTCCCTTGCTATCATTAATAAAATCGACACCACGGATGGTGGCTACGAACTCCATGCGGTGCGCAAGGCTTTCGAATGTTTGTACTGCCGTTCTTATTTTTTCTTTCCTTATGTCCAGAACCGATGCCGTAATACCCGCTGCCATGGTGTTGTATTGATTATGTTTCCCTTTCAATGCAACAAAATCGTAAATGTTCATGCTGACCTGCTCTTCCTGCAGTTTGATGAGCATTTCATTGTTTTTGATGTAAGCGCCTTTGGATACTTCTTGTTTCATAGAAAAAGGTAATGGATTAGATGAGATGGAGATATTTTTTAGATGGGCGGTGATGAGTGCATCATCCAGGTTATAGATGAAGTAATCACCGGCCTTCTGTTGTTGTACTATTTTGAATTTACTTTTAATATAGTTTTCTATGTCATAATCATAACGATCCAGGTGGTCCTCCGTTATATTTAACAGTATCGCTATATATGGCCGGAATGTCTGGATATCGTCCAGCTGAAAAGAACTTATTTCGGCCACATAAAGTGCTTTGGGTTTCAGTGCTACCTGACGGGCAAAAGAGTAGCCGATGTTGCCAACCAGTGCACAGTCCAAGCCGGCAGTTTTACATATGTGATAAATAAGGCTGGTCGTTGTACTCTTGCCGTTGGTTCCTGTTATAGCGACGACGCGGCTATCGCCTATATGTCGATAAGCTAGTTCGATCTCACTGATGATGGGTGTCTTTTTTTGACGGAGTTGCTTGACCAATTCGTTTTTTTCAGGAATGCCGGGACTCTTGACGATTTCGTCGGCCTGGAGTATTTTTTGGACGGAATGGGTGCCCTCTTCATAAGGGATCCCGTACTCCTCCAATTCCCGTTTGTATAATGGCGCAATAATCCCTGCGTCACTGACAAATACATCATACCCCTGGCGAACAGCCAGGATAGCGGCGCCAACACCGCTTTCTCCGGCACCTAAAATGCAGAGGGTTGATTTTTGTGATTTGTCTAATGGGTTTAATTGCATTATTCTATTCTTTTAGATTTTCTTTTACCTGATTTTAAGTGTGGCGATGGAAAAAACGACCAGTAATACTGTAATAATCCAAAACCGAATCGCTATTTTACTTTCATGAAATCCCTTCTTTTGATAATGATGATGTAGGGGGCTCATCAAGAAGACGCGACGTCCTTCCCCATATTTTCTTTTTGTATATTTGAAATATGCCACCTGGATAATGACACTGAGTGTTTCTACCAGGAATACGCCGCAGAAAATGGGTATCAGAAGTTCCTTTCGCACAATAATGGCCAAGGAAGCAATAATGCCGCCTAATGCCAGAGAACCTGTATC
>DATJDF010000256.1:0-3091 GCA_035497555.1 Arachidicoccus sp.
CTAATCCATAACTTCACGTTTGGCAAGTAATGGCACATTTGTCAAGTATTGACATTTAAGTAACTAATACACATTATCAAGATGTTAGCAGAAAAAATAATTGAAAAAAAAGTTGAACTGGATTGTGATTGCTCCATAATCGGATCAATTAGTATCATAAGCGGCAAGTGGAAACCAGTTATTATCTGGATGTTATTATCAGGCCCCAGGCGATTTGGGGAGCTTCATAAAGCTGTTCAAGGCATAGCTCTAAAGGTATTATCCAGAAATTTAAAAGAACTTGAGGCCGACGGTATCGTCAATCGGAAGGTATATGCTGAAGTCCCGCCGAAGGTGGAATATACACTCACTGAAAAGGGGATGTCGCTCAATGATGTGATGCAGCAATTAGCAGAGTGGGGCAAAACGAATTTAGTGACAAATTAAGATTTTAGGATATTTCAAAGAATGTCGTCACTATCGGGGATAGGAATATCAAAAGGTATGAGGTGGATGTGTCCTGCAGTGCATCTATATAATATCATTTAAACCCAATGGATTAGCGACAGATTGTGCGGCGTCATCATGTCGGTTCATAATAAAGAATGACTGCACCACCATTAAACGTTTTGGTCTCTAAGAGTTTAAGCGTAATTTTTTCGCTGATGTTTTTAAATAACGGCAAACCACTTCCTGCGATAACAGGGTGAACACAAAGTTGATATTCGTCTATTAAATTGAGTTTCGCCAAAGCTACAATCAAGCTCGGGCTGCATACAAAAACGTCTTTACCAGATTGTTGTTTGAGTTCTAAAACTTCTGTCTCAAGGTCTTGACTTGCTAATTTCGCACTTTTCCAATCTACATTTTTCAGTGTGCGGGAAAAAACAATCTTCGGGGTATTGTCTATTGCGACTGCGAAGTCGTCCATAGCTTTATCGCCTGTGGGATTTTCCACCACGGTTCGCCAAAATTCCATGAGCTGGTAGGTTATCCTGCCATATAACACGGTATCGGCGCCTCTCAACAGGTCAGCGTAATGTTGATGTACTTCTTCGTCGGGGACACCAGAGGTATGGTCACAAAACCCGTCAAGCGTCATATTGATTGCTGCAATTACTCTTTTCATAATTTCTTTTTTGTCAGTAACCAATATACAGTGTCGTCTGCTCATTTTTTGAACTTCTGTTCACCAAAGTCCTCTACTGATTTGGATAAAACACTTAGATAAAGAAAATCCTGTTCATTTTCTGATATCCAGTTCTCGATAATGCTGTATAGATCTATCTTCGGCCGGTCATGATCCTCTAATTCAGGTAAACTTCTGTTCATATTTGGTGTTCACTTTTAATAATTAAGCAATTTCCCCTAACAATCTCGCCCGTTCGGCAACACTGAGAAGAGGGGAGAAGTGTACCTGAAGCCAATTTTTAAGAAGTTTATCTATTAAACAGAAAGTATTCATAATCAGACGATATAAATTGCTATATTACCTACGGGACAGTATCATATAGCCATATTATATATAGCTGGCCAAGCCATAGAGCATATTGCACTTTATAAAACGTAAATGAAAATAGTTGGATCAGTTTGTCATTTTTGTCTTTTTTAAAAATGCATTCAAATCCGTTAGGCTTATGTTTTTACTTATAATGTTTCCATCAGAATCTATGAGTAAATTGGATGGGATAGCCTGTAGCCCATATCTTAATGCATTGGGACAATTCCAGGGATCCTGTAGATCAGAAACATGTAGCCAGTCCGTTAGACTATCTTTTTTAATGGCTGCTCTCCACGCTTTAGGATATTGATCCAAAGAAACACCCAGTATTTGAAATCCGCTGCTTTTATATGCCCTCTGTAGCCCATTCAATGCCGGGTTTTCAGCTCTGCAAGGCGCACACCATGAAGCCCAAAAGACAACTAACATATATGAATGATCTGATGGATGGTAATTGAATTTTTCAGCACTGGGCGTTTTACCAGAAGGCATTGGGAATGCATCTCCCTTCTTTAATTGCACACCGGATAGATTTTGTATTTTAAGTGTTATGTTCTTGTAATAATCATTCTGTACCGCCCTGTCTGACATTTTATTCAGTATTTGTCTATAACCATTTAGATTATCCACCAAGTGTGCACTGTCTGCATCAAGTAATGCAAGTGGTGCAATGGGGCTTTGAAGATGCTGTGCAGCGAAGCCTCTTTTCAGTTTTAAAAAGTGACCGAAATTGAGTTTTCGATTTAATTTTGCTGCTTCCATAACATAATCCTGATATATTTTATCTGGAACTGTACTGTTTTGGTATAGACTATCTAAAACTTTATAATATACACGATGGTCATAATGTTCCTTCATCTTTTGAAGGATTTGATATATTCTCGTATCTTCTGCTTTCGATCGGACATTTAAACCAAATACATCCGATCTAAAGTTATCATACAGTTTGAAATGTTTCATTTTATTTATGTTCAGCCCCGGGACAGGCTCAAGCACATATTCAACGGCTTGCTCTGGATTTAAATAAATATAAGAAAATGGGCCAATATCACCTTTAGATTTTTTATATTTAACTTTACCATCTTTCCCTCTGGAAGCGAGATATACACTATCCGCAATTGGAAAGCTAATCCCAAAAGGATAAGGCCCGGCACTGATACTATCCAGCCAAATATCCAGTTTACCCTTAACTAAGGGGGTATCTATATTAAGGGGGATACACCAGAAGTGGGCCCCGGGTATATCAGGAAAATTACCATGAATATGGACTCTTCCGATTTGTCCTATGCCATTAGAACTGAACAAAATAAATAGTTCCATTAGAAGAACTCTTCTGTCCAAAAATATCTTTTTATGAACGTTAATGAATCCGAGTGCCTTGGCAACAAAGGAATATTTCATTTATATTGTTTAAATTTCTTACAGGTTAATTACATATTTAGATTCCAATAACACATCGGTGAATACATAATGTATAATCCGACCCGTGGTGACCACCCGTTCCGATTTATGTTGACCAGGCATTCCGAAGGATGTTGACCAGGCAATACTCTAATAAAGAGATACCCAAAATGATCAAAATCTGATCGTTTTGGGTATTTCTTTTCATAG
>DATJDF010000257.1:0-2625 GCA_035497555.1 Arachidicoccus sp.
AAAAATCAATCAATACGGCAGACATTTCTGCTGAAAGAATGACAATAAGTGGAGCGATTGGCAAATTTGGCTTTTTACTCCTGATGGTAATGGGGGGTGCGATCTACTCATGGAATCTATTAGGCAAAGGAGAGGTGTCCTTAATGCGGACCATGATGATGATTGGCATAATCGGCGGTTTGATTACAGCCATGATTATTATTTTTAAACCCCAGACAGCACGTTATCTCTCACCACTATATGCATTACTGGAGGGGCTCTTTCTGGGTGGAATTTCAGTGATGGTCAATGCGATGTTCGCAGCAAAGTATCCTGGAATCGTTCTGCAGGCAGTAGGTTTAACCTTTGCTGTTGCCCTGGGAATGCTGGCTTTATATAGCTTTAAGGTGATCCGGGCAACACAGAAGTTTCGCGCTATGGTGTATTCCGCCACATTAGGTATCCTCATATTTTATGTAATCACCTGGGTACTAGGTTTATTCCATGTAAATGTGGCCTTTATGTATGATTCAAGTCTGCTGGGTATCGGTATCTCTCTTTTTATTGTGGGTATCGCCGCGCTCAACCTGATCCTGGATTTTGATATGATTGAAAAAGGGGCTCAGATGGGTGCTCCAAAATACATGGAGTGGTATGGGGCTTTTGGCCTGATGATTACCATGGTATGGCTTTATTTGGAAATCCTGAAATTACTTTCAAGGTTTGCCGGCAGAAAATAATATGCTCTATATAATTTGCTATAAAGTATAATGCCACTGAAATTTCAGTGGCATTATACTTTATAGCAATGAAGATTTTGTTCCCCGGAGCACTAAAAACTTGATTTTTTATAACCTTATCACTCTGGGACACCCTGGGACACCCATTTGGGTGTCCTGTAAAATTCAAAAATATTAATTATGAGGGTATTATATATTAAAGAAAAGATTTGGTGTCAAAGTCAGGAAAAGAAAAACGGATTAATGGTCAGGTGCGGGCGACATCAAAACCGCCAATTTTTGGCATCAGCCAGAAATTCAGTAAAACAACTGTAATATAGGTGGATCATAAAGGACTGTGGTTGCAATCTAAAGAGAATGTTAAATGAATAGCGTATAAAGCACCAATTGCTAGCCGTTAATAAATCGGGGAACGCAGTTTATCAATGGTAAAGGCGCTGTTAGCCCTTTTTATACCGATTTTTACCCAGTTATTTGCGCAAATTGGAAAATTACTTTTGTTATACATTTGTTGCAATCATATATTCCGTTATTTTTGCCATCTTTAAAATAAGAAATAGAAAGGTAATATTATGTCCATAATTCAGAAAATTCAGGAAAAGGGCGCTTGGATAGTTTTTATCCTCATTGCACTTGCATTGATTGCATTCATAATGATGGATTCGTCTATGCAGGGCGGGGCCATGTTTGGCAGCGGCACCACAGTTGGCAAGGTGAACGGTGAAAAAATTGAGATTGCCGATTACAATACCCGTGTGGAGACCGTGGAGCGTATGCAGAATAACCAGCAGACACCGCATTCACAGGTAATGGCGGGCGTCTGGAATTATTTTGTTCAGATTACCCTCCTAAAACAAGCGTATAAAGAATTAGGACTGGCTTGTACCAGCCAGGATTTGGACAACGCACTTTTTGGTGCTAATCCACCACAGTTTTTGCAACAGTTTGTCAACCCCGAAACAGGGCAGTATGATGTGAACGCTGCTAAAAATGCGCTGGCGCAGTTAAAGCGTTCCGGAACAGCAGAACAAAAGAAGATGATCAATCAGTTTTTGGATCAGGAACAGGAGCAGATTATGGTAAGCAAATACCAGTCATTAATTTTTGGTGCGGCTTATGTTCCGAGTTGGTTGGTGAATAAAACATCTGCTGATGATAACTCTATTGCCAAAATTCAGTATGTTACGGTTCCTTATACAACGATCAGCGATAGCGCTGTCAGCGTTTCAGATGCTGATATCAATGCCTATGTAAGTGCGCATAAAAAGCAATTCGAACAAAAAGAAGAAACCCGTAATATCAGCTTTGTTAGTTTCAGTGCTGCGCCAAGTGCAACTGATTCTGCAAATATTCGAAAAACCCTCAATGAAATCAAGCCTGAACTGGCTGCTGCGACGGACAACGCTGCATTTATTGCTTCCAAAGATGGCAGCAATCAGTATTATGACGGGTTTATCAGCGGTCAGGCAATGCAGTTCCCTAATAAGGATTCTATCCTGGCTACGCCTGTAGGAGGTGTTTTCGGACCTTATGTTTCCAATAATAATTTTGTGATTGCAAAAATGGTCGCTAAAACATCTATGCCCGATTCTGCTAAAGTGCGTCATATCCTTGTGGCAACGGCACAAAGAGATCCGCAGTCCAACCAGTATATCCCCATCCGGGAAGATAGTGTGGCTTTGAAAAGAATGGATAGTGCAGTCGCTGCTATTAAAGGTGGTGCAAGTTTTGATTCGATCGCATTAAAATATTCTGATGACCCGGGAAGTGCACAGAAAGGTGGCGAAATGCCTGAATTTGCTTCAGGATCTATGTTACCGCAATTTAATGATTTTGCATTCACCGGTAAAGTCGGAGAAACTAAAATTGTAAAAACGGACTTCGGTTATCATTATATTCAGATCCT
>DATJDF010000258.1:0-7633 GCA_035497555.1 Arachidicoccus sp.
GTATTGAAGCTCCATAACATCTTTTCCGAAACAACCTTTAAATAGGACTCTTTGCCCTAATGATGAATCCAAAAGAGTTATTTTTTTGTTCATATTTATTTTTGCTCTTTTGTTTACATTTATATGATAGTCATCGGTTACAGCAGGAGCCAAATGATGTTTAGTTGGCGAAGTGCTTTTTGAATTTTTTAAAGATGAAATGGGACTATATGATGGTGATGAAGAAACATGGGATGAATGCGAATAATGTCCGGGTGGTGGGGTATATGATGAATGTGATGAATGCGATGAATGCGATGCATGCGAAGTATGATTTACTAAAAGACTGCTTTCTATATTCTTTGTATTTAGTTTTAAAATTAATTTGGATTTAATCTTACTTGCTTTGGTGATTTTTCTTGTTGGTTCAAGGGTCGGTAGTCTCGGAGTTGAAGGCGCCGCTTTAGATTGGCTTCCAATTAAAGTGGTAATGGAAGTGTAAATTATTGTAATGACATTCTTGGTTAAATTCGTTAAGCCAAAAGTGGTTTTTATTCTCATCTTTTTTGCATTGCAATTTTAGTTAGGCTTTAGAAATTCTTTAAATTTCTTAGAGTGGTATAAATTTAAGGATAATTATTGGATTATTTCAGTGGCTGAGAGATTACTTTTGTAAGGCGTTTAGATTATTATAAATAGAGATGTCGTTTAAAGTTGGATTCAATTCAAATAAAATAGCCTCCCATAATAGTTTATCAATATGGAAGGCTGTGGCTCCTTGAGTTATATAACTTATTGTATTACTTCCATTAATCCTGCCTATTGAATCACTACAGAAGTAACCAGATCATTGGCCGTAGGTGACAATTGTGTAAAATCTGAATTACTTGCATTTAATTGCCAGATGGTACCCGTTAAATGATCGTCTTTATACATGGTAAGTGCCCATCCCGGTGGAAGTGTGACAGAACTGGCCCAATCGTTAATGAACCCGTAGGCCTGCAACTGCAATAAAGTATAGGTTCCCTTAGGTATGGGTTGGGTTGCGACGCCACCTTGATTAATATTCTGGTAGAAAATGGCTCCGCTTGGTGGCGTTGATGTAGGCGGCCAGCTTGCAAGTGTTCCACTGAGGACGGTATGCTCACCATAAAGCTCCTGGGAGATCGCACTCAGATAACTGCTTTGATCGGTGCCTGGCAGATCATAATACAAATATACTCCATAACCATCCGTTAACGTTTGTGCGGCGTTGTTCGCTGCTGTTGATACACTTGTATTGGCAATCCAGGTGGCAGCAGGTCCAAGTTGTGCATTTGTCAAACCTGGTACATTTGGCACACTATAGCTTCCATAGATCGCATTCCAGCTATAATCGACATTGTCGCCTACCCTTACACCATTATAGGAGAGTCTGCTGGCAGCAGGACCATAATCATAAAAGGTGATCAGTTTATTGGGCATCAGGCTTCTGAGTTCTTGCACCAGGTAGACAAAAGAACTGCTATTTGCACCCGGTTGACCGTTAGTGCCATACTCAGCGTATTCATCATCAAAATCAATTCCGTCCAGACCGTATGTCTGCACAGCATCTGCGAGTTGCTGAGCAAAATCATGCGCGGCAGCCTGGCTCTGAAAATTGCATATACCTACCCCTTGGTGATTACCCAGTACGTCCAGTAATACTTTTATGCCTTTTTGCTGTAGAGGCTGAATATATGTCTGGTAGCCCTGCAAAACAGTAGACACATTGTTATTATAATATAAAACGGCCTTTTGTTGTTGACTATCCCAATTGATATTCGCTGCAAAGATGATCGCAATATCAAATAACTGTGCACCACTGTTCTGTAAGGTATAAGCACCTGCATTAAGCAGGTTATGGTTATTAACCTCAACATAGCAAACGCCGATAGGCCCCGTCTTATTTAATAAACTAGCAGACTTTGCTTGCATATTTGAGGATTGGTTCTCTTTTAGAAGTGGCTTTTCTGCGCTGATATCTTTTTGGCAGCTGGTTAGGCTACTAAAAATCACCAATGCTATGGAAGCAAGTAAAAACCGAAAATTATGGCACCTATTTCTCTTTGGAAAGGCTAGCCACAAAGATGAATCTGATAAGGATAAGGATAAGTTGTTTCTGTTACGCATAGAATAAGATTTAAGATTATTAAAAAAAATCCCACATAGTCATTTTCACAAAAACGGAAGGTAATTCCCTTTGTTTCCCGGATCCGATTTGAATCCTGGAATCGGTTCAGTTAGGTTGATCTTTGTATTGCAATTAATTTGGTTCGAAGCGCGCTGTGGTTGTTCCGGTGATTACTGGATCATAGGCAATATGCTCAACAGTCAAGTCAATCTGAATTCTTTTATTATTTGAATGACAAATAGCCAATAAAATTTATTGTATTTATTAACCCATTTCCAGACAGCTGATCGGATGCCAGCCGACTGGAATATGGGGTTAATTGGTGCTGCTTCATAGGTATAGCAGCAGGGACTTTCGTAATAGTCACAATCTAATACGAAAGAATATTTTTAAAAATTAGGACCAGCTACATCCCACCATAAGCGGGTGCCGCCATTGTCAGCTCCACCCAAAAGGTCCGCAACAGCAGCTTTTACCGCGCTGCCATTATCAGTTGCGTATTCAATGGCAGGATACGGCAGTCGCCTTATCTGAATCTCTGTACTGATCGTACCACCGCTGTTGTTATGAACAACCGGGAAAAGCTTTGGATAGCCCGTGCGCCGGTAATCCGCCCAGGCTTCCTGTCCGTCCGGGAACATAGCGATCCATTTTTGAGTAATAATCTGTTCCAGCTGATGTTCCTTACTGGCTGCTCCATCCCATTTGATTGTTATGGTACTTAGTGCAGGGGAGTTATTATCTGCATTTTTAGGATCTACGTAAGCAATCTGCTTACTGGTTGCATCCTTCAGGTAATTGCCTATTTTTACGCCCCATTGATCCATCGAAGTCTGGATACCGGTTTCATAATCTTTCTGGATATCGCCGGCCCCTGTCCAACCTCTGAGTGCTGCTTCTGCTTTAAGGAACCAGCATTCAGCTGCCGTCATAATGTACTGCGCAGAGGTTTCGTTAAATGAAGAACCATCTGTATTCAGCGATGCGTAACCTTCATAATCTGCTTTAGCTTTAATAGCAATGCCAACCCGGATACCCGTATATTTTCCGCCAAGTTTAGGATCAGTGGCGGGAATAGCAAGCTGAGGAATTCTTGGGTCTTTAAATCCTGTCAGGTAAGTGCCAAATGACGCTCCCAGGCGGTTATCACCCCAGGACGCTGTTATCATCCAAAGATCGTTCTGGCGGCCACCCGACTGCGCTATTTTAGCATCATCTGCCGGTGTAGTCAAAAGCCCGTCAGGATCAGCCAGTGCGATCTCTCCCTGTTGTTTTGCCAGCGCCGGATCCACTTTTGAAATGCGCATAGCCAACCTCAGGCGCATGGAATTTGCATATTTTATCCATTGATTAAAATTGCCATTGTAGATGAGGTCCCCATCGCCAAGGGTGGATTTTCCGGGATTTGCACCGACATATGCTTTTAAATTGATCAAAGCCGTATCGATTTGCTTAAAGAACGCTTCGTAAATCGTCTTCTGGTCATCATAATCTACCGATTTCAGGGAGGAGCCAGCCTTTGTATATGGGATAGGACCAAACCGGTCCGTCACACGGTCCATTGCCTCTACCTGTAGAAGCAAAGCCACACCCCACATTTCAGGTGCTTTTTCACGGGTACCAGCTTCAGCTATTTTCTTGATTGGCGCCATGACCAACGTATATGGATCTTTAAATCCATTTACATTCCAGCCATCCGTTAAGGCGTAGTTGAGATTATAGTTTGCGGAAAATGGAGTAGGGGACATCATGTAACCACTATAGGCATCTGCGCTGAGATTCTGTGCGGTCTGGTAGTTACTGTAGATCGCCTGTTCAATAGGTCCAAATGCTGTGGATAACTTCGCCAGGGTCTGGGCATCGTTCAAGGCATTCGGATTGGTGTTGTAGGATTCAAAATCTTTCGTGCAGGAACTCAGCGCAAAGACCAGGCATAGGAGCGTAAGCGGCCATTTGCCTGCGTTTGGCCGGGTGTTCCTGATATAATTATATGAATTCATTTTCTTTATTTTGATAGTGTAAAACTTCAGTCTTTAGAATGTAAGGTTAACGCTCAGTCCGATATAACGTGTCGCTGGCTGGTTGAATACATCAACGCCGGATAGGCCGTTACCAGTGGACATCGTGATTTCAGGATCAAATGGCGCTTTTTTATAAAAATAGAGCAGGTTTCTGCCAATCAGCGAAGCCTTGATGCTGTGTACTACTTTGCTCTTTAAAGGGAATGAATAACCCAAAGCTGCTTCCCTTAACCGGACAACTGTTGCGCTATACATATACGGTTCAGAAATACCCGAGCGGCTACCAATAGCACCATACCATGCCTCAGCATCAACTTTGGTTACAGGATTACCTGCAAGATCAACACCATTCACCTGGACACCACCGGCATCCCGGGCGTCTCCTGTTTCCTTGGATACACCGTACTGATCCAGAATCATCTGCGTCATCGAAAGTACCTTTCCACCGAACTTGCCATCAATCAGGAATGAAAGACTGACACCTTTGTACTGGAAACTGTTATTCCAGCCCAGCTGGAATTTTGGATTGGGGTTGCCTAAATAGCCAAATCCATTACTTTGCGGTTTATAGGGGTCCTTGTCGGTGCCTGTTCCGCCAAATATGATTCGGCCCTGATCGTCTCTTTTAAAAACGATGCCAGAGATATCTCCATAGGATCCACCTTTTTCCAATATAGACTGATATGAGTTGTTGCCATTCCCTGTAAGTATAAACTGATCGATGCCATCTTTTGAATCCAGATCGATTATTTTATTTTTGTTACTGGCCCCATTAACAGCGGTGTTCCAGCTGAAGTCTTTGCCTTTGATTACATCGCCACCTAAGGTGAACTCAATACCTGTATTCTGGATATTACCTGCATTGACATAACCGATTGAGATCAGCGAGGCAATAGCGGGTTGAATAGGTATATACTGGTTCAGTGTATTGGTTTTATAATAGGTAAGACTGAAGTTCATCCGGCTATGGAAGAACTGCCAGTCCGTTCCGAACTCATAGGAATTTGTTTTTTCCGGTTTGAGGGTTGTAAAGGCTGCTGCCGTATTGAATTGAACCTGCCCAGCAGCATTCTGAGTATTTTGTACGTAGGTCAAATAGGGTGGTACGGTATTACCCACCTGTGCATAGGTGCCTCTGATCTTTCCATAATCCACGAAGCTAGGCATATGGAGTACCTGAGAAATGATAAGAGATAACCCTACAGATGGATAGAAATACGAGATATTAGGCGTATACGACAAGTTGGAAGACCAGTCGTTGCGACCCGTGAGTGTCAGAAATGCCCAATTGTCATAAGATAAGTTGGCATTGGCAAAAATGGACTGCAACTGACTGTGGCTGGGTAAACTGGCCTTGGCATTACTGAGCGTATTGGTAGTTGTGCCTCCTAGCGCTGCAATAATATTGTCCGTAATGAAAAAGTCCGGCGTAGACAATACGCCCGCAACCGTTGTACCTTCCAGTTTCTGATCTGTAATACTGGCTCCGACTAAGCCACCGATTTTAAATTTGGCGGCTGGATTGGGATCATTAATCGTTAAGATCACATCACCATACTTCTGTACAAAGGTCTGATTACTGAGATTCAAATAGCCATTTCCCTGTGCATCAAACACTTTGCTGGTACCGGAATAACGGTCATTTTCAAAACGGTCGGAAGTGCGGTCCATATTACCGCGAAGCTGTATATTCAGCCATTTAGTAAAATCATATTTTACATTTCCACTAAGGAGTATACGGTTGCGATTTGCAACACTGATATCCTTGTTTAAGATCCACCATGGATTCTGGCTGATATCGGCGATCTCATTCCAGTTCTGTCGGGCTTCGCCTATGCTGTCCGGATTCAGGTAATTGCTTTTATAGGGCAGGATATCCTGACCTCTGGGAAAAAGATATAAACCGGTAAGTGGATTCAGGTAGAGCCCCAGCGACGGGCTATTATTAATTTTCTGATTCACAAACATCACGTTACCATCAACGGTCAGTTTATCATTTAAAAAATGACCGGTTTCCCTTAAATTGAAATTGTTACGCGATAATTTATTACCCGGTTCAACTCCTTTGGCCGAGGTATTTGCATATGATATATAAGTCTGTGCTTTCTGCGAACCCGAAGAGAAACTGATAGAATTGGTCCAGTTAGTACCGTTTTGAAAGAATTCACCAAGATTGTCTTTACTCATGCCTTTGCCTGCTTCCCCCCAGCTATAGGTGGCGCTGCCATCAGAAAGACCGTATTTGTTCTGGAATTCCGGTTGGTAGGCGATATGATCTGTTGAAAAACTGGAATTGACATTGATAACTGCCTTACCGGTAATACCCTTTTTAGTGGTAATCAGGATGACTCCGTTTTGAGCCTGGCTACCATAGAGTGCCGCTGCCGAAGCGCCTTCCAGTACAGAAATACTGGCAATATCCTCCGGATTCAGATTGGAGATGCCATCCCCGCCATCAGGTCCGCCGCCAAAAGTACCGGTTTGCTGACCATTCGCATTTGCGGTGTTGGTGATAGGTACACCGTCGATTACATATAAGGGTTGATTATTCCCATTAGCGGAGCGGCTGCCTCTTAAAATCACCTTGGTCGAGCCGCCAACGCCAGAGGCACTCGGTGAAATCGTGAGCCCGGCCACTTTACCGTTCAGGGAATTCATCATATTGTCTGTCTTCACTGTATTGAGCTGGTCACTGCTGACGCTTTGTACATTATAGGATAAGGACTTCTGCGATTGTTTTACACCCAGAGCTGTTACCACCAGGTCTTTGAGTCCGGAACCGGGCAGCTGGGCCATCGAAACCGACAAAACGGTTTTGCCGGCAACAGGCAACTCCTGGGATTGATACCCTACATAACTGAAAATGAGGGTGGCATCTTCATTTACTTCAAGATTAAAATGGCCCTGATCATCCGAGACAGTTCCTTTGTTGGTGCCCTTAATCTGGATACTGACACCTGCCATCGGTAAATTCAGTTCGTTGTTAATTGTTCCGGAAATCTTTTTTAATTGTGCTTCCTGTAAGGACTTTGTGATAATAATAACCCGGTTGTCGAGCATCTTGTAATTTAGCCTGGTCCCCGCAAAAAGATCATCCAGCAGCGAGAGTAGCGGTGCATCCTTTAATTTTAAATTAACCAGGGTACCTGTAGGTAGCTGATTATCACTATAAAAGAAGCGGCAATTGGCTTTCTGCTCAATTGTGGAAAGTGCCTCTTTTATCGTTGCGTTTTTAAACCTGACAGTCAGTTTTTGGGAGTAGGTTTTGGCTGAAACCTGTAAACAGGTCGCCAGTAATAAAACAACACTAAGCTTCATGTACAGAATTGCTTTTAAACGGGGTTTTCGCCAAGGAAACCCCGCATGAAACAAACATTTTTTCATACTTTCGTTTAAGTTTTTAATGCAGATTAAAAATGGGTATTGGGAGTCATCATTCCCAATGCTGGCAGCCAGCTTTGCTGACTGTGATACGGGGAAT